>CAJVWL010000012.1 GCA_913009745.1 uncultured bacterium
CGCGGGCAAGCCTATTGCTGTTGACATACTCATAGAACACACTAAACTTGACCCTCAAATGGTAAGTTCTACCGTCGCGATGCTTACCGTTCAGGGAATATTAAAGGAAACCGCCACGGGATATGACATTAGTAATAGTAGAATCCCCAACAAAAGCTAAAACTATAAGTAAATTTCTAGGCAAGGAATATACCATAGAATCGTCTTATGGCCATGTTCGTGATCTCCCAAGAGGCGAACTTGGCGTTGATGTTGAAAATAATTTTAAGCCTCGTTATATTATCCCGCGAAAAGCGCAGAAAAGAGTCACCGCGCTTAAAAAAATTGCTCAAAAAGACGCTCATGTCATTCTCGCGACCGATGAGGATAGAGAGGGTGAGGCCATAGCATGGCACCTTACAAAAGCGCTGAACATAAATCCAGATACAACTGAGAGAATTGTCTTCCATGAAATTACGGAAAACGCCATTAAGGACGCTCTTGAGCATCCACGAGAAATCGACAGAAAGCTTGTTGACGCCCAACAGGCTAGGAGAATTATAGACAGGCTTGTTGGATATAAGTTGTCTCCATTTCTTTGGAAAAAGATACGTGGGGGCCTTTCTGCGGGAAGGGTGCAGTCCGTAGCGGTAAAGTTGATAGTTGAGCGCGAAAAAGAGATACAAAAATTTAACCCGCAAGAATACTGGTCAATAATAGCGTTGCTTACTCCCAATACTGGAAAAAATTCATTTGATGCGGCGCTTATAAGCAAAGATGGAAATGAATTTGGCAAGTTGGACATAAAATCAAAAAAGGAAGCGGAGAACATTGTTTCAGAACTTAAAAGCGCGGATTGGGGGGTGGTTAGCGTAATAAAGAAAGCAACACAAAGAAATCCATTAGCGCCTTTTATGACAAGTACCCTTCAACAGGATGCATCCAGACGCCTTTATTTCTCGGCAAAGAAAACAATGTTTCTCGCACAGCGCTTATATGAAAACGGACATATTACCTATATGCGAACCGATTCGCTTAATCTTTCCAAGGAATCATTAAGTGAGGCAAAGAAGTGGATACAAAAAGAGTTGGGGAAAAAATATACAGAAGCTGCGCCGCGCGTGTTCAAAACTAAATCTAAATCAGCTCAAGAAGCCCATGAGGCCATTAGACCAACGAAGCCCGGCGTTACTCCTGAGAACATAAAAGCCCCCGATGATGAACAAAGACTATATGACCTTATCTGGCGCAGATTTATAGCATCACAACTTCCGAAAGCTGTATTTGACGCAACAAGCGTAACAATAAAGGCTGATATAAACGGTCACTCTTATGCACTTAGAGCGAACGGGAATATATTGCGTTTTGACGGATTTCTCGCAATTTGGAAATCTAAAATCTCCGAGAAAAAGCTCCCGGAACTAAAAGAGAAGGACGAGCTAAGTCTTATAGAAATTAAACACGAACAACACTTCACGGAACCGCCGGCAAGATACAATGAGGCAAGCCTTGTTAAAACACTTGAAGAATATGGTATCGGCAGACCATCAACCTACGCCCCTATTATTTCAGTAATACAGGATAGGGAGTATGTCTCAAAAAATGAGAATAGAAGATTTGAACCAACGGAAATAGGAGTAATCGTAAATGATGTTTTATCAAAGCATTTTCCAAGAATAGTAGATGTTGGATTTACATCGGATATAGAGGAAGATTTTGACAAGATAGCTAACGGGAAAAAGAAGTGGTCTGATATAGTAGGTAAGTTCTATATACCGTTTGAAGCAACGCTTTTGCAAAAATACAAAGAAGTTAAAAAGGAGGAATTTGTGGAAAAAACCGATGAGAAGTGTGACGTTTGTGGAAAAGATATGGTTGTGAAACATAGCCGCTTCGGTAAGTTTTTGGGATGTTCCGGATATCCGGAATGTAAAAACACAAAAACATTGAGAGAGCCTCCAAAAACAATAGGTATGAAGTGTCCCAAATGCAGTAATGGAGAGGTTATAACCAGAAAAACAAAGCGCGGTAAAATATTCTACGGATGCAGCCGTTATCCTGACTGCGACTTCGCCAGCTGGACAAACCCCATGACGGAAGCTTAATATACGTGCGTGAGTAGACTAGAAGAACTTAAAAAAAGCTCTAAGCTTATAAGCGAAGCATATTCATTCGCGAAAAAAGCTCATTCCAACCAAAGAAGGTTTAGCGGTAGGCCATACTTCACCCATCTAATAGAAACGGCAGAATATTTAGCAAACTGGGGTATGGATGAGCAAACCGTAGCGGCCGGGCTTCTTCATGATGTTGTTGAAGATACAAATATAACATCCGATGAGATAGAAAAGAACTTTGGCAAAGATATTCGCACGCTCGTTGACGGCGTAACGAAGCTCGGACAAGTAAAATATCTTGGAGATAAAACTCAAGCTGAAAATCTTAGAAAACTTATACTCGCCATGGCTAAAGACCTTAGGGTTATTCTTATTAAGCTGGCTGACCGTCGCCACAACATGAAGACTCTCGCGTATATGCCGCCTGATAAACAAAAACGCATAGCAATTGAAACAATGGAGATATACGCGCCGCTTGCCTATAGATTGGGGATGCAGAAATTAAGCGGTGAACTGCAAGATTTGTCATTCCCATATGTCAGTCCGGAGGAATATAAATGGCTTATAGAACACATCAAAGAACAATATGAAGACCGCGAGTCCTATCTCAAAAAACTAAAACCAATTGTTGAAAAATCCATTAAGGAGCACGGCATATCTCTTGTATCAATAGACTTCCGCGCAAAACGCTACACAAGTTTATATAAGAAACTTCTTATGTATGACATGGATATAGATAAAATATATGACTTGGTTGCTTTTCGCATCATTGTTAACGATATAGAAGAATGCTATGCAACGCTTGGAGTGATTCATAGCCTATGGACGCCTATTCCAGGACGATTCAAAGATTATATAGCGATGCCAAAGCCTAATGGATATCGCAGTCTGCACACAACAATACTCGGACCCGATAAGAGAATTATAGAATTTCAGATGAGGACCACCGCCATGCACGAAAGAGCGGAAAACGGCATAGCGGCACATTGGATATACAAAGAACGCGGAGGAAAAAAACGTTCAAGATTAGCAAATGAGCGGGAGATAAAGTGGCTTGAGCAGTTACGTTCGTGGCAAAAGGCAGGCGCCGACTCGCAAGAATTTATTGATGCCTTTAAAATAGACTTCCTTAGTGACCGCATTCTTGCATTAACACCAAAGGGAGAAGTCATTGATCTTCCCTACGGCTCTACGCCGGTAGATTTTGCGTATAGAATACATACCGATATTGGAAATCAGTGCATTGGCGCGAAGGTTAACGGAAAAATAGTGTCATTGGACCACAAGCTCAATTCTAGTGATGTGGTGGAAATTCTTACGCAAAAAAATAAAAAGCCATCTGCCTCCTGGCTTGAGTTTGTTGTAACCCCGAGCGCGAAAGACCACATCCGAAATGCGTTAAAGACCAATATTTATAATCGCCTTGTCGTGCATTCAAAAAATCAAGTTGAATTAAAAATAATCGCAGAGGATAAGGTTGGATTATTAAAAGACATATCCGGCATAATTTCACGGTCCCATGTGAATATAGTTGGAATAAAATCCTCACAGCAGAAACGCGGAAGTTTTCACATCATAAAAGTAAATTGCGAGATAAATAATAAGAAGAAAATACTAAAAATAATTCTTAAACTTAAATCGCTAAAAGAGATTAAAGAGATTGATTATCGTTTTGTCTGAGCAGCTTATCTAGAATAGCTTCAAGTTCTTCCGGAGAATAGAATGAAATTGCGATTTTTCCTGACGAGTTCTTGCCGTTAAATTCAACTCTGGTGCCCAAGAACGCCTCCAGTTGTTCAAGCAACGACATTATCTCAGGATTAATTGTCGTAGTTAAAGATTGTGTTTTTGTGGAGTTTACCGCATGGGTTTGTAGCGTACCGCGTTTCATATATTTTATCTTTTCGCTTAAATCCCTTACGCTAAGGTTGTTTCGCAAAATATCTTGGAAAAGTTTATCGCGAATGGCAAGGTCGTCCAAAGAAAGAAGAAGCCTTGCCTGACTCTCATTTATTTTGCCGTCTGAAACCGCATTCTGGACTTCGGAGGGCAGACTTAAAAGCCTTACACTGTTGGCAATTACTTCTCTGCTCTTGCCAAGCTTTACCGCTATTTCCCTCTGCGTAAGACCAAATTCATCCTGCAGACGCGCAACGGCCCTTGCAAATTCTATCGGGTTAAGATCTGCGCGCTGAATATTTTCAACTATAGCAATCTCCAATTTTTCGCGCGCTTGAGGCATATCTCTTATGATTGCCGGAACCGTGTTGAGCCCCGCCATTTTAGATGCTATTAAACGGCGCTCTCCTGCTATTAATTCATAATATACCGCTAATCCACGCTCCGAGCTCTCTTCAAATTTTGAAACCACCAACGGCTGAATAACGCCAAACTCTCGTATAGATTGAGCAAGTTCTCTTAGCGATTCTTCTTCAAACTTATGGCGCGGCTGATGAGGATTAGGTTTTATCTTGTCCAACTCTATTTGAAAAACGATTCCGTCTGTTTTCTCTTCAGTATCCACCGGTTTATTAACCGTCTTCCTTACATCGGGCATCAATTCCGTTTGCCTAACCACCTGCTCTGTTTCTTGTGGAGATTGAGTAGCGTTTGGATATATTTGAACATTATTGGGGTTGGGCTGAGAAAGTTTCTCTTTATCTTGCGCGTTCTGCGAAACATCAACATCAGCCTCTTGCCCAAAAAAGGGAGGGTTATCCTCCCGTCTGTTTACCGTGCCGTAAGACGGATCCTGCTGGGGCGGTATTAAAGATTCTAGTCCTTCTCCAAGTGACATGTCACAATAATATAGTCTTTATCATATTTACGTCAAAATCCACTTTGATAATAATCTTCTAATTCAATTACCTCCTCCGCCAATCTGCGATATGCAAGGGCGCCTGATGAATACGGCTTATAAAGGAGTATTGGTTTGCTGTGACTCGGAGCTTCTGCTAAATGCACAGAGCGTGGAATCTCCGCCTTAAATACCCTATGCGGGAAATGTCTTCTTAGGTCCTTTGAAACATCTCGTGAAAGCCGCTCCCATTTATTATAAAGCGTTATGACCGCTCCTGAAATAGCCAACGGGTGTCTTAGGTTGTTTCGTATAAGATTTATTGTCTCCAGGAGCTGACTAAGCCCCTTAAGACTATAATATTCAGCCTGGACGGGAATTAATACCTCATCTGCGGCAACAAGTCCGTTTACAGCCAATAGGCTTAGTGACGGCGGCAAATCAATAAAAATATAATCATAGTTGTGGCGTATCTTGTTTACAAATTTCCTTAAAAAATATTCACGCTCCGGAAGATTTACCAACTCAACAATTGCTCCTGCTAAATTCGGCGAAGATGGTATAAAGTGATAATTTAGAATACTGCTATATTTAACTATATCTTCATAGGAAGCCTTTCCTAAAATTCCATGATAAATATCTAATCCAAGGTTTGACTCGTTCGTGAAGGCGGATGTTGCATTTGCTTGAGGGTCAAAATCAATAAGTAGAACTCTTTTTCCAAGCGCAGCCAAATAAGCGCCAAGATTTACTGCAGTCGTTGTTTTTCCAACTCCTCCTTTTTGATTACAGACAGCGATTACTCTAGCCATTGTTTCTTTACTATAGTCTATGGCTATGGCATTATCAATCTCAATGAAACGCGCCGAGGTGATGAAACTGGTAAACATGCGCGACTCAAAATCGCGTGGCGAAAGCCTTGTGGGTTCAAGTCCCACCCTCGGCACACCTTGGATTCACGCAACAGTAGGACATTGCAAATACAGCTGTTACAAATAAAAACGCAGGTCCGAAAAACTCTTAATATTAAAGACTACGAATAAATCCGGGCTTCTTTTTTAGACGGGATATGCTTTTTTAATAAAATATACGCTATATAAAACCCAACGAATCCGACAACAAAACCCATTATAATATCGGTTGGCCAATGAACTCCTGCGGCAATTCTCGCAAATCCGATAAATAAGATCGCGATAAGCGACCAAATGCTCGCGCGTTTATTTATAAACCATAAAGTTATTGCTATTGGAACAAGAAAAGATATGTGGCCTGACGGGAGCGAAGAAGAAGCAACATGATTAAGCAATGGCGTAGAAGATAGGCTTACAAATGGACGCGGACGGTAGATAAAAAAACGCATCAACTGAACAATAATTCCGCGCGATAAGATGACTGAAATAGTGCCAAGAGATATAAAATAAAGACGCATGCGGCGGTCTTTTTCTAAAAAGATAAACACGATAAACAAAATCACCAGAAAAAAGAGAAGGTAATCAGCAAAAAATATAATAATCCAGTCTAAAAGACCAGAATGACCTGTTAGTTTGCTAAAAAAATCAAAAAGCGTTTTATCAAATCCATTCATCTGCGAATATACGGCAATAAACCCATAAATCTTGCTCGTTTGATGGCGCGCGCTAAACGACGCTGATGTTTTGCACACGTTCCTGTGTGCATTGGGTCAATTATCTTTGCCTGACTTGAGGTAAAGCGATTTAGCAACTCCGTGTCTTTGTAGTCTATATCCTGAACGTTTTGCGAACAAAAAAAACACTGCTTTTTCTTCTTTGATGTCATGGTTTAGAACGGTAAATCTTCCGGCTTTATTTCATCGGAATCCAAATCAATGACCGGCATTTTATCTTTCTTCTCGGTTGTAGCTTCATTTTTTTCACGTGGCTCCTTTTGTTCCGTGCTTCCATCGCGTTGAGATTGAGGCCTAGCTCCAAGCTGTATTCTCTCGGCAACAATTTCCGTAGTTCTTCTATTCTGGCCGTCTTTACCCTCCCAACTTCTTGTCTGCAAGCGTCCTTCAATTAAAATTGTACTTCCTTTTCTTGAAAACTGATTAACTATGTCTGCTTGCCTGCCCCAAACAACAATGTTGTGAAACTCTGTTTCTTCTTTGCGTGAGCCATCTTTGTCTGTCCAATTTCTGTTTGTCGCTACCGAGAACGACACTACGTGCGTTCCCGATGGAGTGGTGCGCAATTCAGGGTCTGCTGTTAATCGCCCAACAATAATTGCTTTATTAAGATTCATGTTTATAAGATCTCTATTTTAATATTTCTTCAAGTTTTTCTTCTAATAAATCATTAGAGATAACCGTATCTTTTTTCGGTCTCTGTGTAAACTCCCTATCCCCAGTAATTCTTGAAGTTCTGGCAACATTCTTTGCGCGCATAAACTTATCCTGCTTTTCCTTATTTGTCGGAGCGCTTATTATAAGCATTCTAATAACATTACTGTCAAGCTTTAGTCCATTATGTATTCCATCCATTGACTCTTGAGGAATATTACAATGCAAAAAGCCGAAATATGCAATTTTGTCTTTTTCAATCGGATATGCCAGTTCTATTTCCTTTAACTCTCCTTCATTCAAAATCTCGGCTCCGGAGAGAGTTAAGTGTTTAATTATAGAGGCAACCCCATCTTCGTTCCTAACGAGAAACGAGACCTCATATGGTTTTTTATCTTGCTCATTCATATCAAGGTGAGATTAACAAAGGCAATAGGCAAAGTCAATCCTTTATTTCTGTTCTTCCGAGCCCTGTTCTTCCTTCGGTTCCTCTGGTATATCATCGCGAATGGTGCTTCCAACCGGCACAAGGCGCCCTATTATAACATTTTCTTTAAGTCCCCTGAGATTATCTATTCTGCCTTCACTTGCAGCCTTTATAAGCACCCTGGCAGTTTCCTGGAACGAAGCAGCTGATAGGAATCCATCACTAGATAATGCTGACTTTGTAATTCCCAATATAAGCTCTTTTGCCTTTGCTTTTTCTCCCGCGGATATTTTTATCTCTTTATTAACCGTTTTCCATTTTGATTTTTCAACAATCTCGCCATTAACAAAATCGGTATCTCCTGAATCCGTTATCTCCACCTTGTTAAACATCTGCCGTAAAACTACTTCCATATGCTTATCATTTACCAGGGCCCCTTGAGATCTATATATGCGCTGTATTTCATTAATCAGATATCTTGCCGTTGCCTCCTTGCCGTTTAACTCAAAGAGTTCCTTTGGGTCCAGGCTTCCAACCGTTAATTGATCTCCGGGAAACACCTTGTCTCCAACCTTAACAAGAAGTTCAATTGAACGAATAACGGGATGCTCAATTATCTTTGATTTTTTGCCGTTTATATCCTCTTTTTTGATATGGATTACATTTAATAACCCTCGTTGTTCTATATCAACAACCTTCCCTTTTACCTTTGAAAGAATACCGCTCCTTTTCGGCGAACGACGCTCAAATAGTTCTTCAACCCTCGGTAAACCCGTTGTAATGTCTTTTCCAGCAACTCCTCCACCATGAAATGTCCTCAAGGTTAGTTGCGTACCTAATTCTCCGATTGATTGAGCGGCTACGATACCGACCGCCTCTCCAACTTCAACCTGTTTATTTTTGCCCAAATCCAAGCCATAGCACTTTGAGCAAATGCCATATAGCGTATTGCACGTAATTGGCGACCTGACTTCAACCGCATCAATTTTTGACTTCGCGATTTCTTCAGCCATTTCCACACTAATAGTTTCACCTGCTTTAACAATGGTTTTTCTGCCAACCTTAATATCATTTATTACGTTCCTTGAGAATAGCCTATCAACAAAATTGTAGTCGTATTCGCTTATTTCATCATCGCGATAAATAACAAGCCCGTGTATTGTTCTGCAATCTTTTTCCTTAATAACGACATCCTGCGAAACATCCACCAATCGCCTTGTAAGATACCCTGCCTCC
>CAJVWL010000013.1 GCA_913009745.1 uncultured bacterium
CCTTACGATCTCTTTCTAATCAAAAAGCCCGCTTGTGAGCGAGGCAAAGCGGGGTTGAAAGTAAAAAAATATTAACCATCCACAACGTTCAGTTTCGCCTCAACAATTCCCGGTTAATCATTCCTAAGACAAACGGGATAACAAAACCCACCAATAATTGAGTATAACAAATTACTGATTGACAACCCTCTGGTGATAACGCCCTACAACAGCATATCCACGCTTTCATTATATACAACGCATATAATACTGATTGGGTTACATCCGCATTACGCCGTCATATTATTGTACTTGGTTAAGATGTTTGCTATATCGCGCCTGAAACAAATACCTCTTGCGCTGACTCCACGGTTTCTTTAGTTGACTCTACCGTCTCTTGCGCCGATTCTGTGCCGGTCTGGCCTTGGGGGGCGTCGGATAGCTCGCTAAGCTCATTATTTGCCGTTCTGCCGCCTTCTTTTCCCATATTTCGGCTATTGTCTGCGTTTACCTCATTATTAGAGCTTTTTGCGGTATCAAGGGGTTTTACTGCGGATGACTGCCCTTTAATAACAACCCTTGTGCCAAATCTCTCTATTTTTCCCATATCAAGCAGTATTTGTATGTCGTTGCGCAATGTGCGCTGACTTATGTGCGGAAACTTCTCGGAAAGCTCTTTTGTTTGGCGGCCATTCGGAAATTTCCGAATTAATTGCAAAATTTCCGTTTGCCGTTTTTTTCGGCGATCCGGCAACTTTTTTTCCATTTCTTCATGCTGTTTGCCGCCTTTTTCGCCAAATATACTCTCAATATTTGATATTTTGCCGGAATGCGGAAATTTGGCAATTTCGGCAGTTTTGCCAAAAACCAACTTCCGGAAGATTGCCAATTCTCGGCAAAGAACTTCCATATTTACCCTGTTCATTTCACCGACAACTTCGGCAAGTCTTACCAGCCGTTCAAGGGAGTTTGCCGCTTCAACGTCAACATCTTTAACGAGGTCAACGGAAACACTCTCAAGCTCCGTTTTTAGTTTTCTGTTCCGCACAAGACGCGCAACGCGGAAAACGGCATGCGCGATATCTCGCGAAAGCGACGTTATTTGGCGATTGCTGTAATGATTGCGGTTGTTGGATATATTGCGCTCTAAAGACATGGAGAAAAGAATAGCAATGTCCCTATGTTTCTGTCAAGGATATGGAGTATATGAAACCGGCTAAATCGTCAAAATAAACGGCTAAAACGTATTGTTTTCTACGTTTTAGCCGTTTATTTCCCGTCACCGTTTCCACCTTAACAGATTATACAAACATTATGACTGTTGTCGGAATATTTATATTACGATGTATGGATATATTAAAAAATGGTTGCGTATTTTAAGAACGATTTTTTCATGTCTTACGACTCTTATAAAATTTCACTTCGTGAAAATTAGCGACATCGCAAGTCGCTAATTTTATTCATTCTGAGATGCCCGGAACATTACAAGCAAAGAATATGTGATAAAATTGGGACATGAGGAAACGAACTCTTGTAATGGTAATTTTGGATGGATGGGGTGTTGGCCAACCGAATTCATCAAATCCAATATTTACGGCAAAGCCGCCAACGATTGAATACATTAAACACAACTATCCGGCAGGGACTTTTCAAGCATCGGGAATTGCCGTAGGGCTTCCGTGGGGAGAAAATGGAGATTCGGAAGTCGGACACCTTACGCTCGGCGCAGGCAAAGTCCTTTACCAGCACCTACCGAGGATAAGCCTGGAAATTAGAAATCAAACTTTTTTCAAAAACAAACCCCTGCTGGACGCGTTTGCTCACGCAAAACAGAATAACAGCAGTGTTAACTTTGTCGGACTCATAGGAGAGGGAAATATACACTCTTCGTTTGAACATCTAAAAGCGCTTATTCACCTCGCAAAAGAACAGAATGTCTCAAATATTAATTTTCATCTTTTCACCGACGGAGTTGACGGCCCTCCAAAAAGCGCGATGAGATTTATAGAACAACTCCCGCAGGAGAGAATCGCGAGCATATCCGGACGATACTTCGCGATGGACCGCGACCTGCACTGGGAGAAAACAGAAGATGTATATAATGTAATGACGGGAATTGGACCTTCTCGAAACGCGTCGGGAAATCCCGATATCCAAGAGTTTTTAAATAAGTTCTATAAACTAAAACTCACCGATGAATTTATAGAGCCAACTCTCATTAGGCAGGAGTTAGCCGTTGGCGAGAATGACAGCATTATCTTCTTTAACTTCAGGGAAGACAGTATGAGGCAAATCACGGAAATGTTTATTAACCCGAATGCGGGTAAAGAACACCAAATTCCAAAAAACCTGTATATCACAACATTTACGCAATATAGCAAGGAGTTTAACCTTCCCGTCGCCTTCCCGTCCGAAGTTGTCACTCATCCGCTTGGAAGAGTTCTCTCGGATGCCGGAAAAGTACAGCTTAGAATCGCGGAAACATTAAGATACGCCCATGTTACATATTTTTTTAACGGCTTTAGAGAGGAGCCGTTTGAAAATGAATACCGCGTAATTATTCCATCAAGAAATGACGTACACCCCGATGAACACCCGCAAATGGTTGCACGGCAAGTTACAACCCGCGCATTATCTGCGATAAACGAAGGTATATACGACTTTGTTCTTATAAATTACGCAAACACCGACGTCATCGGACATACAGGAAACATAGACGCGGCAACAGAGGCGATTAAGTTCGTTGACGCGCAAATAAAAATCCTGATGGACGCGATACTGGTGAATAATGGCATCCTTGTAATAACGTCCGACCATGGAAACGTTGAACTGATGATAAATCCGCAAACCGGAATAAGAGAAACGACCCACAACCGCAACCCGGTCCCGCTGTATGTGGTCACGCGAGGATACGAAAGGGTAAAAAATGATACGGCGGTAAGAGAGATTGAGCGTATTAATACGGGAGTTCTCTCAGACATTGCACCGATAATCCTTAACCTTATGGGAATCCCAAAACCGAAAGAGATGACCGGAATTAATTTGCTTCAATCACTTATGTAGGTAATATATAAAGTATGGGAATTATTAAAAAACTTTCGCTGATGTTTGTCGCAAATGGCGTCGGGCTTTATCTCGCAACAGCTTTTGTTCCGGGTGTAACGATACCGTTGGCGCTTGTTCAATTTGCAACCGTAACATTTATCCTTACGGTTATTAATTTCTTTATCAGGCCGATAATAAAGATTGCCTTTATGCCTATAATGATTTTGACACTCGGGCTCGGCAGTATTTTAATAAATGCGTTAGTCCTATATATATTTGATTTTCTCGTTCCCTCTGTTACAATCCATGGGCTTGTGGCGCTTGCCATTACAACGCTTATTGTAAGTTCTATTAATTTAGTGATACGCTTCTCTGCGAAGATAATTTAAACTTTAAACAGCATGTCTATAATATTATTAGGTCAGGTCATAACCGCGTTAGTGGTAATCGTTCTCATCCTCCTGCAGGACAGGTCTTCGGACGCGGGCGGGCTTTTTGGAGGCGGAGGAGGCGGAGTTTACCAAACAAGACGCGGACTGGAAAAAATCATATTCATATCAACGATTACATTTGTCGGACTCTTCACTATTTTCTCTATTCTCAATCTTTTACTATAAACTGTCAGGCGCCTTATAGGACCGGACTTCATCGGTAGAATGATAAATCAATTTATAAAACGGACATTGTTATTTAGATTGCTAAAGGCGCTCTCAAAAAGAGAGCGGTTTGCAATGTTTCTCGCGATTACGGTCTTTATTGCATCCGGTGTTACCTACGGGGTGCTTCTCGTCAACGCACGCACATATCAATCCCCCGCGCGCGGTGGCGAGTTTACCGAAGGCGTAGTTGGACAGCCGGTATTCATAAACCCGATTATCCCGACAACGGATGTGGATAGGGATATCGCAAGTATAGTTTTTTCCAGCGTCAAACAGGTGGCGGACAGCATAAAAAGATCCGATGACGGTAAAACGTGGGATGTTAGGTTAAAGGAAAATGTTTTCTGGCATGACGGCGAGAAACTCACCGCAGATGACATCATATTTACGCTAAACACCGTGCAGGACCCGGAAAGCCACTCACCGCTCTACGCAAGCTTTCAGGGAGTCTCCGCAGAACGCGTAAGCGAGCTGGAGGTACGGTTCGTTCTTCAAAACGGCTATGCGTTTTTTGCCAACGACCACCTTAAAAACTTACGGATAATACCAAAGCATATCTTTAACGACATTCCAATACAAAATATAAAGCTATCAAGCTATGGCCTAAAGCCAATCGGTTCCGGACCATATAAAGTGGACTCGTTCAGCAAGGGAAGTGACGGAATTATCACAAGCTTTAAGCTCATATCCAATAAAAACTATTTTGACGGCGCTCCAAACATAAAAACCCTCACATTTAACTTCTATAAAAACAACAAGGACCTGATAAAAGCATATAACTCCGGACAGATTGACGCGTTCGGACTTAGCACCGCAGAACCGCTTACGGAAAACAACGTTCGCGTGAGAAATAAAACTTATTATCTAAACTCCCCGCGCTACTACGCGGCCTTCATAAATCAAAGCCTCGCGCCGGAAGAGCTACAAGACGTTGATGTGCGAAGAGCGCTAAGCGGAACCGTAAACCGCAAAAGAATTATAGGTGAAGTGTTTGACTCAAAGGCGACGGCGCTGTACGGACCAACAATTAAAAGCTCTCCAATAAAAGACTTCAATACGGACCTTATAAACGGTCTCGAGCTTAACCTAACCGTTCCGGATGAAACATTCCTTGTTAAAACGGCAGATATTATGAAAGAGAACTGGGAGTCATACGGCGCGAAAGTAAATGTGCTCGTTCTGCCAATAAGAACAATACAGGAAGAGGTTTTGAAAAATAGTGATTATGAAATATTGCTATTCGGGAACATCACAAAAGAAAATCAAGACCTTTTCGCGTTTTGGCATTCATCCAGAAGATTCTATCCCGACCAAAATCTATCTTTGTACCAAAACAAGAAGCTTGACACTCTTCTGGAGAGCTACAGAAAAACATTCAACACGGATGAGCGAGTAGCTACGCTTCAAAAAATTAGCGACATAATCGCGAACAATGTGCCGGCAATATTCCTATATTCCCCTCAATACGTATATGTAACAACTCCGCGTCTTGGCGGATTTGACGAGACCGTCATTATAAACACCGCCGACAACCGTTTTAATGATATTGGAAAATGGTTTGTAAACACAAAACGCGTCTTTGGCAGTCCGCCGGAGAAATGAATTGGATGTCCGAATTGACACAAATATGCCAATTACATATAATATCAATGAATAGAAGTTCTTATATTTTTTAATTGGCTTATAAACCTTGAGCCAAGCCCAGGTGGTGAAATTGGTAAACACGCTAGCCTCAGAAGTTAGTTCCCGCAAGGGATTGGGAGTTCAAATCTCCCCCTGGGCACACTAAAAAACATTATAAAAAAGTCGTAATCAAAAAAATAAATAGAGTTAACAGAGAAGATTCCAACACGAGACACTCTGCCGTTTGCGCGCAAGCGGCAGAGTCATGGGCCCCAAAACGGCAAGCCCGCAAATATGCGTTGGAATGCTCTTAATGCAAATAAATAATGCCACCGAAAAAAACAGAGAAAAAAGAGGTAGGCCCTAAAAAGTCTTCCTCAAGAAGGGGGCGTGTGTCGCAGAAAAATAATAAAGCTATGCGCAAGGCGCCAAAAACGGATAATTTTACGGTGCCAACCGATGACGTGCTTCGTTTAGCGCCATTGGGCGGACTTGAAGAAATAGGCCGTAATATGACGTTCTTTGAGTATAAAGATGAGATTGTAGTGCTGGATATGGGACTGCAATTCCCCGAGGAAGACACACCCGGAATAGACTTTATAATCCCGAATATAGAGTCCCTTGTTCCAAAAAAGAAAAATATTAGAGCCGTTGTAATAACGCACGGCCACTATGACCACATTGGCGCAATTCCATACCTAATCGGGAAGCTTGGAAACCCGCCAATCTACACGCTTAAGCTTACAAAAGCGGTTATTGAAAGGCGTCAAGAAGAATTCGTTAATGCGCCAAAATTAAACATAATTGAAGCGCAAATAGGCGGAAAAGTGAAGGTGGGAAAATATTTTGAGTTGGATTTCTTTGGCGTTGAGCACACAATTCCGGACGCAATGGGAATTGTTATTAAAACTCCGATTGGAAACATTGTAAGCTTTGGTGATTTCCGCCTTGACCGCGATTCTAAGGGAAATATCTATCGCCTTGACGAGATAAAACGCGTCGGCGCTATGGGAATACACACGCTAATGATTGACAGCACAAGCGCGCTAAAAGAGGGTATCGGCATTTCAGAAAAAGATGTTGAGAAAAACCTTGAAAAACTGCTTAGCCAGGCGGAAGGAAGAATAGTGCTGGCAACATTCTCCTCAATGCTCACGCGAATAGGTGAAATAATTAAAATTGCGGAAAAACTTGGCCGTAAGGTTGCGATAAACGGACGTTCTATGAAGCAAAACGTTCAAATAGCCCAACAGCTCGGATATATGAAGTTCAAAAAAGGAACAATTATTTCGGTTCAGGAAATTGGCAACTATAAGGATAGCGAAATACTTGTTCTCTCCACAGGGGCGCAGGGAGAGCAGAATGCCGGCCTTATGCGAATAGCAAACGGGGAGCATCGCCATATCCAAATCAAAAAAGGAGATACGTTTATATTCTCGTCATCCGTTATACCAGGCAACGAACGGCACGTGCAGACTCTTACCGACAACATCGCGCGACAAGGGGCAATTGTCCATAATTCACAGATGATTGATATTCATTCAAGCGGACACGCCCCGCAAGAAGACCTCAAGATTGTTATGAAACTCATACACCCTAAATTCCTTATGCCCATTCACGCATATTACTATATGAGGTATGTGTCCGGCCGCCTTGGGGTGGAGGTTGGAATCCCGGAAAAGAATATCCGCCTTCTGGACAACGGAAGCGTAGGACTTTTAACGAAAGATGAATTTAAGATAAGTGACGAAATTTTACCCACCCACTACATAATGGTTGATGGACTCGGCGTTGGAGATGTTGAGGAGGTTGTTATTAGAGACAGGAAAATGCTCTCCGAGGAGGGAATGATTGTCATAATTGCGACACTCAACAGGAAAACCGGCAGATTAATTAAAAATCCGGATATTATCTCACGCGGATTTATCTATCTAAGAGAACATCAGGGACTCATTAAAGAACTGCGCGAGAAGGTGCGCAATATCGTGGGACGAATCCCCCGCCAACAGCAACCGGACGCAGATTACATTAAGGCCTTATTCAGAGACCAAGTTGGGCAATTTGTTTACAACAAAACCCATAGGCGTCCGATGATACTGCCTGTAATTATTGAGGTGTAAGTATTGGATGCATCGCGCCGATATAGTCGGCAAGAGAATAGCCTTAAGGTGCTATAGTTTACTTTATGTATCAGATAAAACCGCACATAAATCCGATTTTATATCGCTACTTTCGCAATAAAGAACTTGATGAGCTCTACGCGTCAATCGGTATAAAATCATTCGCGATATCGTTAATCAGTATATTTATACCGATATATCTGCTTACGCTGGGATTCTCGCTAATAGATGTCGCGATATACAACCTGATATATTACGCGGGAATCATTGCGTTCTATCCGTCATCAATTTCTCTCGCGGCGCGATGGGGTGTTAAAAAGACGATGATGCTCGGGATAATAAGCGCCCTTGGATATTTTGCGGCATTAAATTATATAACCAGCGGGTTTCCATATTATATAGCCGCCGCCATACAGGGATTGAGCACGGCGCTGTACTGGACGTCTTATCACATAGAATTCACCGAGATTTTAGATACGGCCAAAGGAGGAACGGAAATTTCAATATCAAGGATTATTGCAATCGGCTCAATGATACTCGGTCCTATTGTCGGCGCTTTTTTCATTCTTTCAGATTCATTCAGTTTTATATTTTTGCTGGTCTCCGTCCTGCTTATCTTCGCGATGCTCCCGCTTTTTCTTACAAAAGACATTAAAGCACAGCCCGTCCGCGCATCTTTTTCAAAAATAATTAAATACGGAGGGAAAGGGATGGCGATTGCGAGCCAGGCAGGAGGTTTTCTGGGATTTGTTACCGGAGTGTTGTGGCCTGTTTTTATATTCCTGACACTAAAAAGCATCATGGATTTAGGATGGATAGTCTCCGCAACATCAGCGATTATGGTAACTATATTATTCTTAATGGGACGCTCAACGGACAGAGACGAAAATATGACACTAAAATCGGGCGTCATACTGCATTCTCTATCATGGATATCAAGACTGCTTTTCCTATTCCCAATTGGGGTTTTTATTAACAATTTCTATGCATCCGTATCAAGCTCCATGATGAATATCCCGTTTACCAAAAAGGTATATACGGAGGCGCGCAAGAGCAAAAACATACCGGAATTTATCCTCTTTAGGGAGTTTCACCTTTTTGTCGGCAGGGCTTTAGCAGTATTTTTATTCCTTCTTATCAACAATATAATGTGGATGTTTATCGTTGCCTCTTTTGTCACATTCTTTTACCTTGGGCTTATCACGGGAAATAAGAGCGATAGGCCGGCGATACGTCCGGCCCGCGCAGGCAATTAGAAAGATCGGAAGAGCGTCGTGTAGGGAAAGAGTGTAGATCTCGGTGGTCGCCGTATCATTAAAAAAAAAAAAGAAATAGAAGAAAGATCGGAAGAGCAAACGACTGAACTACAGTCACAGCGAGTAAACGAGAGTAAAAGTCCTGT
>CAJVWL010000014.1 GCA_913009745.1 uncultured bacterium
AAATGATTATACTAGCTCGCTATAATTATCTTAGCAACTTCGTTTGATTTTTCCACCGTCGCATACTCTCCTTCGCGCAATTCAACGCTTTTCTCTTGGTTATCTATGTATAACCTTGCTGGACCGCGAGTTATTCCAATTTTTATTTTCGCGTCCTCCTTTAGGACAACATGGTCTGCCTGCTCCGTACTATTATTGAAAGCGAGACCTACTCCGACTTCAAAAAAGCTGTCGGTAATACTTCTGTAGTAGCCCGTTGAGCCAAACGGGGTCGCAACGACTATGCCGTCACCGATAATCTCTTCGCTGATTGGCACTCCATTTATCTCTATCGTATATCGTATGGCGTGCCTTGTGTCGTCATTATGGATAACTACGTCGTTTAACCCGAAAAATGTTTCCCCCTTAGCTTCGGCTTTTAATTTCTGGATCTCCAAGACGGAATATTTATTATCTTTAACGCGCCTTAAAACCTCATCGTTTGGGAGATTTGAACAAAGCTTGCATATATGACTCCCCCGCAAAACAACCTTAGGAATTCCCGGGAACTCGTATTCCGACTGCATAATTGTTCCGTCGCCGCCATAGCTTATAACAATCTCTGGATTTGCATCTACAACCTCAAAGTCGCTATTTTCAATAAGCGTTTTTATCTCATCTTTTCTTTTTCCAAAAATAACCGCTCTCATTTATATATTTAAATATATCTTTCTTTTCTGCGTCTGCTCCCTTTTAATATATATCCATAGGATAAAAGAGCAACCGCAAACGGGATAATGTAATACACCACGCGAAATATAAGCACCGCGGCAATAGCCTGACCGGCAGAAACTCCAAAAATTGCCAAGATTCCCACAAGAGATATGTCCTGCGAACCAAGTCCGCCGGGAATCATTGAAATAAGCCCGACGACAACACTTACCAGAAATCCCGCAAACAGCGCAAGCGGAGATATTGAAATACCAAAAGCAAAAAGGGAGAGCCACAGAACCCCCGCGCTTAAAATAAAGTCTCCAACAATAAAGACCAGCGCCACCGCTATACGGCCCGGATTTTGGCGCAAGGCATCGGAGCCCTTTTTTAACGCGCCGCTAAAACCCCCAAGAGCTTTTTCTATATTAATCCACCGAGCCAAGCGTCCGAGGTGTCCTATCCAATTAAAAATCTTTTCGCGCCAATTCGTATCAAATATAAAAAGCGTAGCAAGGGTAAAAAACGCAATATCAAGAACCGCCGAGATTATAAATATAGCGCCCACCAGGAGCGGTATGTCGGATACGGCATATAGATACAGAAGCGCAAACGGCAATATTGCAGCGACCGTGAATGTATATAAATAAGAGAAGAACAGGGATGCCGCGATTGTATCGCGCGGGCGCACGCCCTCTCGGCGCATAAGCAAGGTGCGTATCGTATATCCGGCCACACCTCCAATTGACGTAAGATAATTAATAGCGATTGTTATAATCGCTATTTTAAACATTTTTCGCCGCGGCATATGCAATCCAAAAATCTTTCCCACCACAATGAACCCAAAACCTGCAAGCGCGTAAGAGAGCGCCGTGACAACAACGGCCGCAAAAAGAAGTGATGCGCGCATCTGCAAGAGCGAAGAGATAAATTCGTGTCTATACGGCACAATAATCACGATTAGAAACACAAACAATACCGTAAATATAGACCACATGGCGATTGCTCGCGTATTTGATTCCTTGTTCATATATCTTTTATACCTTTGAGAGTTTTTCAAGCGCGATTACGGCCTTTGGCAATGTTGTAATTCCTCCGCGATACGCAAGAAATCTCTCCTCCCATATCGGTTCAAATTTGTTTTTATATTCACGAAGTCCCTTAAAGGAGAAAAATCTTGTGGTGTACGCAAATATCTGGCGCATAATTCGCTCTTCCGGAGTTACTCCCTTCCGCTTTTCTATTCCTGCCAATGGAGCAAGCCCTAAATTAAAGGTGACATATCCCTCTTGTCCGAGAATAAGCATCACTTTCATAAAAAGATAATCCATAGTGCCGTTTACCGCGCCGATACGGTGACGCATCATATCAATTGTCGCCTCTCCCTTGCGATACGACGGAATTTCATTCGCAAATGCCACAATACTGCCAGCTGAATCCTTAACTACAAAGAGCGGATGACTCCGTATATATTCATTTGTAAAATACCCTAAAGAAAAACTTCTCTCTCTTCTCCCGGAAAGTGAAAGCCATTCGCCGGATACAAGCGCTATTTCGTGAATGAATTCTTTTGAATATGGGGGTGTATATTTGACGACTGACATTCCGTGGTTTTGCATGCGCCGTTCAATCTTCCTGAAATAAACATTCTCCGATGTATAGTTAAGAAATTTTTTAATGTCTATTATCGCCTCCTCTCCAACCTTAATAACGCGGAACCCCTTATCTTTATAAAAATGCGTGTATTCGGGAAATGTATGCATAAAGACGGTGTCCCATCCGCTGTATTTACAATAATTATAGAATTCCTCAATTATATCACCGACTTCTTCGCGCGGACCGAGAGGATCGCCGAGCGCAATTGCAACACCCGCAGAAACTCCATATGCTATGACGCTATTGCCGCTTTTGGAAAAGAAATACGACTTGTCGGGCCACAGGGCAAAGAAATCAAGAGCCGAGTGTCCATGTTTTTCAATAATACGCTTAACACGCGCGCGCTCTTTTTGCGATATCCGCAACCTGTACGCAAGGGGCCTGAATAAACTGAAAAGCGCAAATGACCATGCCGTAATTCCCAATATGCTTAGTGAGTCAAGAAACCAGTCCCCTTGGCGGGTTATAGGAGAAATGTCACTATTCCCAATTAGCGTATATTCTTTTATCGTCCTCCAGACGGCATCAATAAAACGGAAGTCTATGCCAAAATCTTTTTTATCAAGCAGAAAAAAACCAAAGGAGCCGTACAGGATGGCAACCCCGATACTAAAGAACATTAAAATAATTCCGCGTGTTATGTTTCGCGGTTCACTCCTGACTCTAAACTCTTTCCTTGAAAGTATTAAAAGAATTATCGCTATTATTGTTGCTATGGCGCCCTGGGGATAATGGGTATCCATATCTATATATGTAACCGATATTAGAACCAATGTTCCGAATGACAGCCACCACGCCGCCTCTTTTCGCTTAAAAAGGTGTATGGCGAGATAGACGAGCGTAAAACTAAAAACGAGGGTAAGCAGTCTGCTCCAATGATGCACACCGTATGGAAAAAATTGCGGTAATATTTTTGAAACGCCTGAAATTCGCGTAGTTAATATCTGAACGATTCCGAATACTCCGTTTGCAAGGACCGCAGAGGCGACAAACCAGACATGCCACTGCCGCTTTATTGTCTCCAGTGAAAACACGGCGCGTTTTGAGAGTGCGCCCATGGTTAACTCTTCAAAAATATTACATATGCATACCCATCTGTGAAGAATTGATCACCGGCTTGGTTGCTCCCAAGCGTAGGTTCTACGATTTTAATTTTTTCTATTGACTCAACATCCCCCGTCGCCATAAGCTCGTTTTTCACCTTGTCTCTTTCTTTGTCTATTGCCGGATCTATGGTGTGTATTGGAAAAAACTTGCTTAATATCCCGCCTTTTAAAGTCTTGTCAAAATGCGCGGTCGCTACCCAAATCGGCTTATTGTCTATTGTAAATGATGTTTTCCAAAAATGAATATGGCTTCGCTCTCGCGCCGAACCGTCAACCGTTTTTTCAAATGCGAAGTCGTTTGTTCTTGTGTTCCAAAAACTCGGAATACCCGGAGCTTGAGGATATTTTGCGCCGGAGAACGCGGCTTTGGCCATCCGCCAAGAACTTTGAAATGTAATGGGGTCCGTTAACAGCCATCCCGCATCGTTAAAGCTTTTCGCAAGCGCGTCATATCCGCCCACCACTATGATGTCTATGGGCTCCATTGCTCCGCCGGTTATGTCTTCGCTTGCCCTCGGCAAATATCTAAATATATCTTCTCCGATGTTTGCGCTATCAATAGCAGTATATTCTTCTGTTATACCGCTTTGTTTGATAATCGTATGCGTTGTAAAAAAGTAGCCGGCATACATGGTCCATAGCATAAAAAGGAATACGCCCAGGAGGGCTATAAAGAACCTTGATGTCGTTGCTGTCTGTTTTACCTCTTTTTTCTCCTTAGCTGCGGTAATCCTTGCCTCTATAATGGTTATAACCGCCGCCAGAAGCGCTCCCCCGGCGGCATAACTTGCAAGAACGTCGGACGGCCAGTGAACGCCAAGATAAATCCTTGAAAATCCTATAAGAAAAATCACCGCAAGTCCGCCTATAACCGCAAGTACTTTAATCAGCTTTCCCCTTGAGAGCTTCAATGCCAAATAAACAAGAAAGCCATAAAAAACAACTCCCATAAAACTGTGTCCGCTTGGAAAACTGAATCCGTCGCTTGGCAGGACGGCGTTTACTAAAGGGGGGCGAGGACGCTCTATTAAATGTTTTAATATCCATATAACAACTTCACTGACCGAAATCAAAGCTATCAGCGCTATTGCGTATCGGTAAAGCCTTTTTAACACAAGCAAAAATGCAACAAAGAAGGCGCCAAGAAAAACAATCTCCCATTTACCTAAATTAGTTATAAACAACATTACGTTTATAAATTTTGGGGTACGGAAAATTTGTAAAAGATTTAGGATGCGCAGGTCGGCCTGGACGAGCGGGTCAAAACGCAGATAGTCCTGTAAGATACTAAAAAACAGCACTACAAAAATGACCGTTGCCGTAATTCCAACCGTGAAATGGAGCCCAAACTCATCTCGGCGAACAAAACGCTCGCGGATGAAATGGAAAAGGCGCTTATGTTTTTTGGCAAGCTTCCGTATTTCCGGGTCACCATATACTGCCTTTTTAATTGATGAGTAAACTGATTTTATTATCCTAATCATTTGCCGCTTTTAGTTTATCTAAAAATGAGAATATGCCTCTCGTGCTTGTCGGGCTGCGGGGAATCGAACCCCAACTTCAGACTCCCGAAGCCTGTGTACTACCACTATACTACAGCCCGGAATATTTGTACGGCACTGTTTCCGTACATTGAACTATACTACACCACAAATTATTTAACATAATATTTTTTCTTCATTTCCGCCTCAATACCTGAATCAAATTCATATTTTGCGTCCATAGCGCTTTTCGCCAGTTTTCGCAGTTTAGCGTCTTCGGTTTTACCAAGCTCCATCGCTCTCTCGCTCAACAGTTTTTTATCGTTTTTCTTGGGTTCGTCAATCACTTCTTCAAGCAATATAGCCAATATCCACCCAATCTTAGGTCCCGGGGCTATTTTTAATATTTTCATAATGTCGTCACCGCTTATTTTAAGCATCTTTGGGCTAATTGGAGCCGTCTTTGCTTTCTCAATCATAAATTTTAAATGGCGAAGCTTATATGGAACGGCTTTCGGCACACCGGAGCCAATTCTATCGGCCTCTCTTACCTTTAGTAGGTCTTCTATGTGTTCAAGTCCAACCTTGCGGACGAAGCGTCTGACTCCAGCTTCGGTAACCTCTCCAACGTTGTAGTAAAAAAGATGCCAGCGAACCAGGTGGGAAACCGTATCCACGATATTTTTAGAAAACTTTAACCGCATCAGTACCTGTCTCGCCATTTTTCCTCCAACAACCTCGTGATTATAAAAAGTTGCATTCTCCCCCTCTCCGTCTTTAACCCTCGGTTTTGCGACGTCATGCAGGAGGGAAGCAAGGCGAACCTCAAAGGAATAATTTTGGCGCGCGGAATAGTCAAGCGCAAGAAGATTATGCTCCCATACCGTATATATATGATGCTTGTTTTGGGCTACACCGATTCCCTCCCTTAGCTCCGGCATTATATATTCAAGCAAGCCCAATTTTTCAAGCTCTACTATTCCGCTATACGGTCCCCCATCATCGCTCATGATAATTTTTACCAACTCATCGCGTATACGCTCTTTAGCAATTGACTTGAGTAGTTTCGACGACTTTTGTATCGCCTTTTTTGTTTTATCTTCAATTGAGAACCCCAGCTCCGCAGAAAAGCGGACCGCGCGCATCATGCGGAGCGCATCCTCGCTAAAACGCTTATTAGGATCCCCAACGGCGCGAATTATCTTGTTTTTCAAGTCCTCTCGGCCGTGGAACGGATCTATGATTTCTTCTGCGGTTCCTTTTGATAGATTCAACGCTAGAGCATTTATGGTAAAATCCCGCCTCGCAAGGTCTTCTTCGATGTTATCCGTAAAAACAACTTTGTCGGGATGACGAAGGTCGGAATATTTCTCCTCACGGCGAAAAGTTGTTACTTCAACAATCGCGATTGACGGAGTTTTTGAACCCGTTTTTATCCCTACCGTCCCAAAGCGATTTTCATAGATGCTGTCCGGAAAAATCTTTTGTATTTCTTCCGGCTTCGCGTCGGTGGCAATATCCCAATCCTTTGGCGCGCCGTTTTTAATAAGTAAATCACGGACGGAGCCGCCGACAATATAAGCGTTAAAACCCGCCTTTATGATAAGTCTGATTATTTGCGAAATTTCTTTGGGAATTAAGAATTTCATACGAATTTTTATTTGCTTGCGTTTAGCCAGCCAAAGTGTCCGCCCACCAGGACTCGAACGTCGTCCCTCATCTTATTCTGGACTCCCTGACAACCTCTCGGTTTTCAGTACTTTCCTACACGTGGAAACTCCCGTTTCCCCGACCCCCTTCCCGTTCAAGTCTCTTGTGGACGGTATTTATATATTCTACCGAATATAGGCAATATTGTCCGCCCACCAGGACTCGAACCTGGAACCAATTGCTTAAGAGGCAACTGCTCTGCCAATTGAGCTATGGGCGGTTTGTTTATTATCCCGCAACTACATTATATATCAATGTGCTTGCAGTAGGGGTTTTTATTTAGACCCACTTGAAGGGTTGGCTACTAACAAACAATGTGTAAAATGGTGTCCCCGGAGGGACTCGAACCCCCAACAACAGGTTCGAAGCCTGTCATGATATCCATTTCACCACGGGGACATACACAACACCACAATAGCAAACTCATATCTATTTTCAACAACATATAACAATAAAACACAACACAACGTAGCATCTCACTGCTTCATAGGGTGTTTCGCGCGAATCACCCTATGAAGCAGTATAGTAGATATGATATAGTAAAAATGTACATATGGAAATACAAAAATTAGAAAAAATACTGAAAGCCGTGGCAAATAGACGACGACTTGCAATCCTTAGTTATCTTAAAAAAGAAAGTGAGGCGTCTGTTTCAGATATCTCCGGCACTATAAAACTCTCCTTCAAGTCAACATCACAGCATCTTCGTACGCTTGCCGCAGCAGGAATTATAGAAAGAAATCAGAAGGGTTATTTTGGATATTACCATCTTGTAAAAAATCAGCATCCTATTGTTCAAAACATTCTTTCACTTCTATAGATTTTTGCGCTAATTCCATTAAATTGAATGGTAATCAAATTAACTGATGGACTGCCAAGATTAAATAGCAAAATAATTCTCCGGCATCATAGGGTGATTCGCGCGAATCACCCTATGATGAAAAGAATAAAGTGAATATATAAAAGGATGCAACTCCCTAAATGATGACTCGTTTCCCTAGTTGTTGTGTTTTTCCAAAACTATGCGGCAACTTCCTTGCCATTGTCTTTGCTTGAACTGCTTTTTGCGTCTTCTCTTTCCCGTCTTTCTTTTTTTACGCGTTTTATATCGTCAACTCTTTTAATCTCCTGCCGTAATTTTATTGAGACGCCACGCATTGCGTTCTCAAATCTTTCATCTCCCGTATCCCTAGTCCGCCTATAAGCTGCTTTGTGAAATTCTTCAAACACCCTCATTATATTCATTGCACTAAGGGTCTTTGGGTACAGCTCAACAAGGCCGTATGCTAGTCCATTAACTTTTTTATACGATTTATCATTGGCGTCTTTTCCCTCAACCATTGACACACCCCAGTCTGCGAGTATCTTCAACGCTTCTGCATTGCGAATACTTGCCTTACCCTTTGTTTTTTCTCCTTGTTCTTCTTTAATGTAGTCTGATTCGCTTTTACCCATTTCTCTCAGCGCCTTACCGGCAGCCAATCCAAGGCCAACGCCTTTGATTTTTAATACTGTTCCAATACTCATTTCGTCCACTGAATCATCCTCGTTCTCAGGGCTATTTGCTACCGTTTTATCAGTAGACTCAGTTTTAGTTTGCTTTGAACTATTATCACTATCCTCACCTAGACTCGCTCTCCATTTAATATAGCTATCCAACTCAGGCACAACCTCCATATATTCTCCTAATTCAAAGGCGACGCCGGTAAGCTCCTCGTCCAGTTCTCCCGCATCTGCTCTTTTTATCAAAAGCTCCACTAAATCTATAAATGTTTTGGCGGCATTTATTCTGTTTTCTTCTTTATTTTTGTCATCAACGCCCGGGGGATTTTCATACACAGCTAACGCATGGCTAGCCCATGTCTCCCATGCAACGGCAGAAGGGGCCTCTTTCTCAAAAAGGTATTGTGTTTGTATTTTATTGTTTTTAATAACCGGGGTTTCCATGCCGGTGGACTTGAGGTTATCGTGAATTTCCTTCTTTAAGATATTGTCTGGAGATGATTGAATTTTCTCAAAATCCTCCTCAGCGAGAAGGAGATTCTCTTCCGGTTCCTGTTCTAGTTTAAATGATTCTACTTTTGTCATATTAAATATAGATCGGAAGAGCACACGTCTGAACTCCAGTCACATTCCTTTATCTCGT
>CAJVWL010000015.1 GCA_913009745.1 uncultured bacterium
GGATATATCGTTTAAAGAAAAAGATGCCGCAAGGCGCAGGGTAAGAAGATTAGAAGATTCCGGCGCAAGCAAGAAGGACATAGAGAACGCTGAGAATGCGCTAAAAACGGCATCACAACGCCTAATGGACGCGCAAGACCTATTTGAGTTCCTACCCACAGATATCCAAGATGTTGACTATCTTAGAAAACAGAAACGATTGTGGGGTAGGGATGAGTTAAGAGCAAAAAAAGGAGCAGTTGCTCTCGCAAATGCGATAAGGAGTGAGGGGAAAAACGAAGAGTCAAAGTCAGAATAAAATGAACAAAACATGATAGATGTTTATAAAAAAATTCAAGCGTTGTTCGTAATGGCGCCAGTATGGGAAACGGGAGTTTGGGAAACCATCAAAAACCAAGACTACCGGGAGCTAGAAATTCGCCTTAGGAATTTCCTCAAAAATGAGCTGTCGCCGGGACAGTGGGGAGAAGTTTATTGGGCCGGGATCCTAAAAGGAATCCCATCGTTTAGGGATGGGACGGATGAAAAAGTATGGCAAGAATACGCGCTACCGGCTATAGGGAGAGCGATAATAGGCGCCACGTCCGGGAATGCGCTAATAGCGGCATATTCTTCGCTTGAAGAGTATATTAAGCAATTCCACCAATTAATAATAAACTCTATCCCGGGCGCAACCTACGACAAAAAATGGGGGTGGCTCAAAACAAACAAGCCGTCTGTGTTTAGCTTTTATACAACAAATATCGCGGGGCTGGGTATAGACCCAAAAAGAATGGGTCCATTAACCGAAGAAAGATATGAAAAATTTAAGGACCTCCCAAGAAGCTTAAAAGAAGCGCTTTTTTCAAATAAAACATCTGAAATTATTGCAAGAATTGCACAAAAAAACCACATATCACAAGAGAAGTTGTCTCATCTTTCAGATATAACGGGACTGGTAATCCTTGGTCAAGTTCACAAAGAAGACTTAATAGAAGAGATTCAAAAAAGAATATATGTTGACCGCAGGATTGCACAAACCATAGGCGACGAGATACAAAGCAAAATATTAGAACCACTACTATCATATAAAGATGAGGTGCTCGCCGCCGAAACGGACAAGCAAGATGTTAATATTGAGAGTAGTGATAATATAACCCCGAACACACAAAGCCGGGCGGATACGCAGAAACAAGGCCAAGGTAAAAGTCAATACGAATCACTGAGCCCTGTTTTTAGAAAAGAAACAAATACCTCAAAGACGAATAATAAAGCCGAACAAGAAGAACAGTTCAATGACCCGCCACAAACAACATCCCCACAAAAACAAGCGCCCTCACAGAACTTAACATCTCCATTTATACTCCACGAGGAAGAGCCGGCAACCGAACAAGTTAAAAAACCTTTTTTATCCAACGAACTTGAAAGACCGTACTTCTTTGAGCAGAATAGCGCAGATAAAGAGGGTGTTGTTGAGCCAATAAGGGCGAGAATAGAGCTGGGGGGAGCACAAGACACACAGAAAAAAACTCTAAAATCATCAAAGACCCAACAAGAGAGTGTGCGCGTTGTAAATTACTCCGGTCCAAGCACACAGATAAATCCATTTAAGGGAAATGTGAAAGAGCAAAACAACCCCGTCGCTAAAAGCACACCGGTATCCGAGGGTCCAAAAAGCGCTGGCAAAAAGGAGGGTAGTGTTCATCCGGACAATATAGTCGACCTAAAAGATTTACCTAAATAATTATATGCAATTTCAGGTTCCTCAATTTATAGAAACTGAAGACAAAGTTGTCGGGCCGTTAACGTTTCGGCAGTTTTTATACGTAGGCACGGCTGCCGGTATAATAATTGCCCTTTTCTTTGCCCTTAACTTCTCAATATGGGCTATTTTATCAATGATAATAGGGGGGGTAGGAGTAGGTCTTGCGTTTGGAAAAGTAAACGAAAGACCGATAACGAAATTTATCACGTCTGCAGTGGTTAGTTTTTTTAGCCCAAAGCTTTATGTGTTTAGTCCAACAATTCCTGGAACAAAAGATTTATTTAAAAGAACCTCATATAAACAAACTGCGACAAAGTGGATAAAGCAGATAGAGCCAAAGGCGGCATTAAAGCCCGTAAAAAAACCATTTAGACAAAGCGGTCTTGGGGAACTAAAAAAATGGCTCACGGCATCTAAGACCGCTATGCCGAGGAGGGAAAACCCGCTTACCAGCGGCTTTGGCGTTGATAAGAAGAAAATAGAAGAACGCTATGAGGTTGTTCGTCACCTAAGCGGTGAAAGAGAGTTGGCAAAACGGATAGATTTTCGCTAATTTATTTTTTGTATTTATAAGATTGATATGGCAAAAAAAACAGCAAAAACACAAGAAATAGTTGACATAAAAACCATCAAAGACGGCGTTGTTGTGTTAAAGGGCGGGGGGTTGCGTAGGATTGTGCTCGTTGATGGTATTAATTTTGATTTGAAGTCCGATGATGAACAGCAATTAATAACATACGCTTATCAAAACTTTCTTAATGCACTGGATTTTTCAGTACAGATTAACGTACATTCGAGAAAGCTAAATATAGAAGATTATCTGGACACACTCCAAGAAAGACACGACAAAGAGAATAACGAGCTCGTCAAAATCCAGCTTGAGGAATATAAGGAATTTATAAAATCCTTTGTTCAGGCAAATGCAATTATGACAAAGTCTTTTTCTGTTGTTGTCCCATTTAATCCGGTTGTTATCCCTGGTGTCGCAAAATCATTTATGTCTCGTTTAGGAAAAAAGGATGTTGGTGGTGGCAAGGATGGAGTAGACGACGGCGAAATTAACCAATCTTATATAGAACAGCTTAATCAGCGAGTTGATGAGGTTGTAATAAATCTGCGCCAAACCGGATTGCGCGCGATTGTGCTTGAAGACCAAGAATTAATTGAGTTGCTATTCAATTCATATAATCCCGCAAGTGTTGAGAAACGCGGAGAACGCGTTGCGGAACGCGGAATTAGTGAAGAAGCCAGCGCGGAAGATGTAATCGCGCCATCAACTATTAGTGTTTCTCAAAATCATTTAGTTGTTGGTGATAAATATACAAAAACTTTTTTTGTGCTCGGTTATCCGAGATATCTTTCAACGGGATGGTTTTCTCCGATTATCAATTTCCCGGACCTTGTGGATATTTCTATGTATATTCACCCGATAGACACGGGTGTTGCGCTAAAACGCCTTAGGAAGAAATCAGCACAGATAGAGTCGCAAATTATAGACTCTCAGGAAAAGGGGTTTGTAAGAAGCCCCGCGCTTGAAACGGCCCTTCAAAACGTAGAAATGCTCCGCGACTCTCTTCAAAGGTCCGAGGAAAAACTTTTCGATGTAGGAATATATATTACAATTTATGCGGATTCGGAAAAAGATATAAAAAAACTCACGATGAAAATTACAAATATCTTTGATAATAAGCTTGTTCCCTTCAAAAGCGCTGCATTTGAACAGATACAGGGATTTAAATCAACAATACCAATTGAGAGGGATATGCTTGGGGTTCATGTCCCATTAAACTCGGGTCCTCTTTCATCTTTTTTCCCATTTGTGTCGCTGGAGCTCACCTCGGATGACGGAGTTATGTATGGTATAAATCGCCACAACAATACATTAATTATCTTTGATAGGTTTACTTTAGAAAATGCGAATATGGTTATTTTCGGAAAAGCGGGATCAGGAAAATCATATGCCGCGAAGCTTGGCATATTGCGTTCTTTGATGTTTGGGGCGGATACGCTTGTAATTGATCCCGAAAATGAATACAAGGTAATTGCCGATGCCGTTGGGGGGAGTGTTTTTAAAATATCCCTTGACTCAAAGAGTAATATTAATCCGTTTGATGTGCCGTCTATCGCCGAAGGGGAAAACGCAAGCGAAACACTAAAGTCGCACATAGTTAACCTAACGGGGCTTATTAAGCTTATGCTTGGAAGCGCTACATCTGAAGAAGAGGCTCTATTAGACCAGGCGATCACAGAGGCCTATGCATCAAGAGATATTACGGCGGAGGCTGGGTTTGAGGACAAGGAGCCACCATTGCTTGGAGACCTTGAGAACGTCTTGCGTAATATTGAAGGCGGGGAAAATATGGCAAACCGGTTATATCGTTTCACAAAGGGGAGTTATGCAGGATTTGTAAATAAGCAGTCCACCGTAAATATAAATAATCGCCTAGTCGTGTTCTCAATACGCGATCTTGAAGAAGAGCTTAGGCCGATAGCGATGTATATTATCTTAAATTACATATGGGGGCTTATAAGGTCTGACCTTAAAAAAAGAGTCATGATTGTAGATGAGGCGTGGTTAATGATGAAGCACGATGACAGCGCATCGTTTATGTATCGCCTTTCAAAAAGAGCAAGAAAATATTATTTAGGAATAACAACAATTACGCAGGATGTTGAAGATTTTCTCGGGTCGCCGTATGGTAGGCCAATAATAACAAACTCATCCCTCCAGCTTCTGCTTAAGCAGTCGCCCGCCGCGATAGATGTGGTTGGTAAAACGTTTGGCTTAACGGAAACCGAAAAACAATATCTTCTTGAAGTATCCGTGGGACAAGGATTGTTTATCGCGGGACTCAAGCACGCGGCCATACAAACAGTTCCATCTTATTTTGAAGATAAACTAATCACAACAAACCCGGAGGAGTTATTGGAAGAGAGAGCTGAACAGAAAGCAAAAAATAAAACAGATAGCTAAATGGCCGACGAAAAGAAAATTTCCACCATTGATGTACTTCTTATGGTTATGGTGGCGGTTTCGGCTGATATAGCGGAAATTATCCTTGACGCCTCTGCCCTAAATGACTTTGGTTTAATGGCTATTGCTGATTTTACTTTGGTCTTCTGGCTTAAGATGAAAGGCGCAAAAGTAGGTTGGGTTATAGGGGGGGGTATTATAGAGCTCATTCCCGGAATTGACGCGCTCCCAACAAGAACAATTGTGCTGATTATAGCAATCTATGTGGCAAACCACCCAAATAAATTAACCGATACTGCTGAGAAGATGACTAGCGGCGCGAAAAAATAGTTTTTTTATATCGGTTTTACCACAACATGGCGTTCGCGATTCTCGCCGGCGCTTTCTGTTTCAACATCTGGTCTCATTGAAAGTTCGGAGTGAACCAACCTTCTTTCATATGCATTCATAACAGGGAGAGAGACTGGCTCTCCAGTTGCCGCAACTTTTGTTGCAGAGGCACGGGCAAGTTTAATTATTAAACCCTCTCTTTCTTTTCTATAATTGTTTACATCTATAAAAACGTGGGGCCTATCCAGTTGTTTTGCCATAAGGCGCGCTATCCTGCTTATATTTAGAACGAGAAATGGCAGATTTTCTTGAGAAACTGCCGAGTCGTTTATGGTGATAGAAATTCTCCTGGACTGTTCATCAGCGTCTATCCTAAAATCGCCAAAACCCATAAGTTCAATTGTTGTGTTTATTTTTTTCTGGAGTTCTTTCATTTTTCCTTATTTGGATTTCTCTATTTCAATTGCTTTGTTCACTTTCGTTTGCTGTATTATAGAAAAAATTGTCGTTGTAAGCCAGTATAGAGCTACGGCAGCGGGAAATCGCAACAATATAACTAGTGTAATAATCGGCCCAATATAGATTCCCATGCTCGCCATTTGTTTTGCTTGCGCCGTTTCTTTATTTGCCTTATCCTGCTTTGATTTAGCAAAAGTAAGTCTTCCCTGGAAATATTGCGCCAAAACAGCAATCACCACTATGGGTATACTTACCTCGCTCAACGGAATTAAATGCAAAAAGGTTTGTGGTATCTCTTCGGGTCTCGGAACAAAGGTGTAGAGCATATCAAGCGCTCCATTAGAAAATCCATTTATGAATATTCTATAGAGAGCAAATAGGACTGGGAGTTGTAAAAGCAGTAGAAATAACGGTGTTAATGGATTAACATTATATTTTTGATAAAGCTCTATTGTGGCTTTCGTTTGGGCTTCTTTATTGTTTTTATATTTTTCTTTGATTTTCTTAATCTCCGGCTGTAGTTGTTGTGTTATTCGCTGGTGTTTCGCCGTTTTATGAAAAAGTGGATATAAAACAATCCTTACCAAAACCGTAAGGAGTATAATTGCCACACCAAGGTCACGAAATGCTATCGTTTGATAAAGAACGACTAGTCCATTAAAAAGAGGTTTGTATAAAATTGTATTAAATAAGCTTACCATTGTTTTAATTGCATTTTTCTACCGCTTCGCCGAGCTCCTTTATTAACTCTTTTCTCCATAGCTCGTCAAGTCCAGAAGCGCTTTTTATTATAATTAATATATCTTTACTATTATTTCTATCCCTAAAAAAACCTGATTTATCCTTAGTGACGTCTAGAGCAACTCTTTTCACAAAATTTCTTTGTGACGCCTTTTTAATTGCCCCGCGCCCAACAACAACATTAACCCTATTGTGAGAAATGTCGTTTTTGTGAGCTTTTACGGTAATCCATCTCCCACTAAACACCGTTGGTGAGTTGCCTGAAAACTCGCGGACGGAAAATTTATATTTTCTTGCCAGCATTAAATGGCGACTTGTTTTCTTTTTTTTATCCTTCGTCTTTTCAAAACAACCCTCCCACCAACGCTTCGCATCCTACCAAGAAATCCATGCTTTCTTGCGCGCTTTCTCTTTTTTGGCTGATATGTTCTTTTTGGCATAGCGAACACAATTATACTCTTTGTGAATAAAATTGTTAATAGTGTGCTTGTTTTTTCTTGCACAGCTAATCAACAGGTTGTGCTTATTCTATGTGTTTGACTTGGGTTTATTATTTATTAAGATTACACCATGAACGATAAAGAAGAGCTTTGGCTATCCGTTTTGTCGGAACTAGAACTTCATGTATCAAAACCAAACTTCCTAACATGGTTAAAAAATAGCCGGTTAATAGAAAATCAAGATGGAGTTGCTCTTGTTGCTCTTCCAAACAACTTTGCGAAAGAGTGGGTTGAGGTAAAATACAACAAATTAATTCTCGGCTCAATACGCAATATAAACCGTGAAACTAAGAGGGTTGAGTATGTTGTAGAGGGTAGTCTATCAAAGCCAAGCACACAGCAGGCGAGAACAAGGGTTGCCACTGATGCGCCGTCGGGACAACTTGCCTTCCAAGAAATGCGCGTTAACCCGAAAACAAATCTAAATCCCCGCTATATATTAAACTCCTTTGTTGTTGGGTCGTTTAACGAGCTCGCCCACTCCGCGATTTCTGCGGTTATAGAAAGCGTGGGAACTAGATATAATCCTCTTTTTGTATACGGAGGGGTTGGGCTTGGAAAAACACACCTCATACAGGCCGCTGGGAATGAAATATATACACGGTATGGAGGCAATGTGCAGGTTAAATACGTAACCTCAGAAAAATTTACAAATGATATTGTGTGGGCAATTAGAAACAAAAGGACGGAGGAAATTAAACAGGTGTACAGAAACACAGACGTTCTTATAGTAGACGATATTCAGTTTATAGGCGGAAAAGAAAGAACAGAAGAGGAATTTTTTCATACATTTAATACCCTACACGAGAATAATAAACAAATTATTATATCTTCGGATAGACCTCCTCGCGCAATACCAACACTTGAAGAAAGGCTTCGCTCTCGTTTTGAGGGGGGGATGATTGTAGATATTAATTTCCCCGACTACGAAACACGTCTTGCTATAATTAAAACAAAGCTTCAAGAAAAAGGGGTTTTTATGGAAGATGATATTATTGATTTAATTGCTAGAAAATTCCAAAAGAATATCCGTGAAATTGAAGGAATATTAAATAAACTCTTATTTTATCAAACCACCTATAAAAAGCCTCTTGATTTATCTACCTCTGAAAGGATTGTTTCTGACGCAACACAGCAGTCCGCCGTTAGGGTTGGGCCCGGCCAAATCGTTAAAGCTGTTTCTTCTTTTTTTGAGGTGTCTATAGGGGACCTACTTGGACGAGCGAGAAACAAGGAGTTTGTTGAACCAAGACAAATAGTAATGTTTCTTTTTAGGGATATTCTTAAAATGTCTTATCCGGATATCGCAAGTCGAGTAGGAAAAAGAGACCACACAACAGCAATATACGCATATAAAAAAATAGATAAAAACCTAAAAGAAGATCGTGACCTTAATCAAAAAATTCTTATGATAAAAGAGGGGTTGAATAAGTCTGTGTAAAATCTGTGTTGTTCCTCTGGACTACAACCAATAAACACAAAGTAGAGAAAAATAAATCCACATGTTATTCATTGAGCCCAACCAAAACTTATTAACTGGATGTTATAATTCTAATTGTCCACTTTCCCTTGTCCTGTATTGTGTTACAAAAAATCATCCACAGAAAACAACATACACTACAACTAATACTATTTAATTTAATTTAAACTAAACAATTATAATAGATGAAGTTAATAATTTTAAAAAACAACCTAAAAGATGGTCTTGATATTATAAGGGGAGCTACTGGGTCAAACCTTAATTTGCCGATACTAGGAAA
>CAJVWL010000016.1 GCA_913009745.1 uncultured bacterium
GCAGAAGGGGATCTGACACTAGTAGCACTTTGTGTCATAATAGGACGTCGTGTGTGCTTGTGCTATCGTTTTTTGGGTGGTTTTATTTTTTTGTTTTTTGTTTTTTATTGTTTTTATTTTTTTTTTAATGATACGGCGACCACCGAGATCTACACTCTTTCCCTACACGACGCTCTTCCGATCTGATAAAACCGATGGATGAGAGCGGAATTATAAAAGCTGCTAAAAAATGCGGCGCCATTGTTACGGTTGAGGAACATCAAATTGCAGGGGGCATGGGAGGCGCGGTTGCGGAAATCCTTTCAAAAAAACATCCTACACCGCAAGAATTTATAGGATTAAAAGATGTGTTCGGCGAATCCGGCGACCCGGAGAAACTTATAGAGAAATACGGAATGGGGGTTAAGGATATTAAAAAAGCGGTTAAGAAAGTTATAAAAAGAAAGAAATGATTTTGCGAGATGTAATTGCAATTGGTTCAACGACCGTGGACGCCTTTTTTAAAACCAACTTTAAGGTTATTCGCTGGGAGAAAGCTCCTCTTGGAAGAGCGTTGGTTGTTCCGTTCGGAGAAAAGTTTACTTCAGATGAGGCGTATTTAACGATTGGAGGAAACGCCGCTAATGCAAGTATAACTTTTGCAAGACAAAGGCTGAAAACGAGTGTATTTACAAAAATAGGAGAAGACGCAAACGCGGAACACGTTATGAGGTCGTTGAAAAAAGAAAAAGTAAATACGGAGTTTGTCTTTAAATCCAACCTTCCAACCTCATATTCAATCCTTCTTCTTCAGGGCGGGGAGCGAACCATAATAACTCACCACGGAGCGATTAATGAATTCAATTTAAGAGATATAAATCTAAGGAAACTTAAAAGTAAATGGTGGTATGCCTCTCTTCCAGGAGACTCATATAAATCTTTTAGCAAGCTTCTTAAATATGCGAGAGACAACAACATTAAAGTTGCGTTAAATCCGAGTTACAAACATCTAAATGGGCCCGGTCGCAAACAGCTCCTGGGGCATCTCAAAGACATTTCATTTTTAGTACTGAACGAGAGCGAAGCGGCAACCCTAACAGGAATCTCGTTTAAAAAAAGCAAAGAGGTTTTTAAAAGGCTTGATGCTTTGGTTCCGGGAATTGTTGCAGTAACTTCCGGGCCAAAGGGGGCGACTGTTTCCGATGGCAGGTTTATATATAAAGCAGGCATATTTAAAAACAAGAAGATAGTTGACCGTACGGGCTCCGGAGATGCGTTCGGCTCCGGGTTTGTCGCAGGCCTCATTAGAAGTAGGGAAAAGTGTGTTAAAAATGTATGCTCTCCGGAGAACATTGAATATGCCATTCGTCTTGCAACCGCAAATGCGAGTTCTGTTGTTGAGCACATTGGAGCGACGGAGAATATCCTTACGAGAAAACAATTTGACACGATGCCAAGATTTCGCGCTTTGACGATAAATAGAAAAGAATTATAAATCTGAATATGGAAGCATATACATATCTATCAAAAATATTGGAAGTTGAACCGGAGCTTCTTGAGGATTTAGATAAAGAAATGGCGGAGAGAACCGGAAAGGCGGGAGTATTAGAGTCAGTCGCAGAAGAGAATAGACTGATGATAAATGAAACTCTAAATGTTTTGGATTCTAAAAATAAATCCATAAAAGAGGTTAGGGGTGTTTTAAGAGATACTATTTTGGAGGATGAGAAGGAGTTGCTGGACTTTATTAATACATTTGACGGTGATGATGAGTTTGAACGAGCGGTAAACTTTGCAAAAAAGGCTACGACCGTAGATTCTGGCTTTTTTCTAAAGAGGGAGCTTGCCGAGCAGATATTAAGAAAACGGGAGCCGGAGAATGCAATGAAATATCTCGGCGTATCAACCGTTGATGAATTGCTCTCCAAATATGACGTTACGGAGATTTTCGCGTCCCTTAGGTTTTTGGAGTCGGAAGAATGGATGCATAAAACTTTTGAGGAGGCATACAGTAATTTTACGGCAGATGATTTTGAGGAACGTAAAATAGATGTCAGGGTTCTTGGGCCGGAATGGAAAGAAGTCGCCGAAAAATTTGTTGCGAAGAAGCATCACAACGTAAGTCATCTCAAAGAATTCGGGGTCATCTTTCTAAATCCGATTAAAATGAATATTCCGGGGAAGTTTTTGCGTGATACCGCGCTTTTTCTTCATTACTTTCATGAAATATCTTTTTATTCCAAGCTGTTTAGACATTACGCGGATCGTGAGGACTTTGCAGAGAAATTAAAAGCTCTTCTGCGCGGTGATGTACCCGAGGCGGAATCCGTTGAAAAAGGCGAATGGCTTATTATTCAGCAATATCTTTGGAAAATTGACCCCGCTGACAAGCGATTATTTCTTCCCAGGGTAAACCCCGAATCTATGCATTGGGCGCGCGGAGAACGTGACTTAACCTCTTGTATTTATGTTGGGGCTAACGCAAACTTATGTGTATGGTACAACTTAAATTGGGTTGGAGGAGTCTTTTCTAACGGCGAATCAGGCAGGGTAAGTTTTGACCTTGAAGATAATGCAATGACGTTCGTGTCTTTCATGAACGGAAAAGAGGAAATATTTAATTATCATCAGCGCGAAGCAATGTGGACGAAAATTTTCACTAACTATGTTGGCGGAGAAAATGAGATGGAGAAGCTTCTCATAGAAAACTTTGATAAAGGTATAATAAAATTCTAAACATGTTTTCATTAAAAGAAAAACTAAACGAAGCAAGAAGTAAAAATGTTGCACTTGGACATTTTAATATTTCTGAACTTGCCGCACTGCACGCGATTGTGCGCGCCGCCAGAGAGCTTGATGTGCCAATTGTCATAGGAACATCTACCGGAGAGGCTAATTTTATTGGGATGAGGCAGGCGGTCGCGCTGATTAAAAGCATGCGCGAAGAATTGCAATATCCTATTTTCTTGAACGCAGACCACATGAGAAAGTTGGATGACGCAAAAGCTGCCGCAAAAGCGGGATATGATATGGTTATTTTTGATGCCGCTGGGCTTAAGTTTGAAGAGAATGTGGCCGAAACAAAACGAGTAGTCAAAGAATTAAAGGCGATTAATCCAAGCGTTCTAGTTGAGGGTGAGATTGGATACATCGGAACATCGTCAAAACTATTGGACAAGATTCCGGAAGGGGCAACCATACGTGAAGAGGATATGACAACCGTAGAACAGGCGAAAACGTTTGTGCGGGAAACCGGAGTTGATTTACTCGCTCCTGCAGTTGGAAACATTCATGGGATGATGAAGAATGCTAAAAACCCGAACCTAAACATAAAACGCATAGGTGAACTTAGCTCCGCCGTTGATGTTCCGCTAGTTCTCCATGGCGGCTCCGGTGTTAGTGACGAAGATTTTACATCTGCAGCCAATGCTGGTATAAACATGATTCACATCAACACGGAGATACGCATTGCTTGGCGCAAGGGAATTGAGGAGAGTTTGGCGGAGCATGAAAGTGAGATAGCGCCATATAGATTGCTTCTGGAATCTGAAAATAAGGTTTACGATGTGGTGTTGAATCGCTTGAAGTTATTCAATCGTTTATAATATAAGAATTACAAAATATGGAAGAATTAAAAGTTCAAAAAAGAGATATTCTTGGAAGTAAGGTGAGGCAGTTGCGCGCGGATGGATTAGTGCCCGCGGAACTTTATGGCGCAGGTGTCCCGAACGTGCATTTGAGCGTACCCGTTGATGAATTTAATACTATATATAAAGAAGCGGGTGAGCACTCTATAATAAATATTAATATTGACGGTGATGTCAGGCATACCCTCATACAGAATATTCAAGTAAACCCGATAACCGATGAGATGCTTTCTATAGATTTTAGACAAGTAAAAATGGATGAAAAAGTTATTACACGCGTACCTCTTTCCTTTGAGGGAGAAGCGCCTGCGGTCAAGTTGCTTGGCGGCGTCCTGGTGAAGGTTGCGGATGAAGTTGAAGTTGAGGCTTTGCCTGCCGACCTCCCAAGCAACATAGTTGTTGATGTATCCGCGTTAGAAGAGTTTGACCAAAACATACACGTAAAAGATATTCCAAAGATAGGCAAGTTTGAGTTTATTACAGACCCGGATACGGTTGTTGCAACGGTTTCCGCTCCTAGGGAAGAGGAAGTTGAAGAGGAAGTTGAAGAAGAGATTACCGCTGAAGACGTTGTTGTTGAGGGGGAGGAAAAACGTGAGGAAGAAAAGGAGAAACAACAACAAGAAGATAACTAAAATATGAGGCAAAGGCCCAAAGTTTTATTGGACATAAAGCCAACGCCGAATACCGATATATTTCTTGAGAGAAATAAGCGTGTTAATTTAAGCACCCCTTCAAGAAAGCGCTTTCCAAAACACCTTTTGCAGATAAGCGCCATTCTGCTTTTTGTCTCTCTCTCAATAGGGACATCCGCATTCGCGCCGGTAGGAGGTGATAGTTTTGCTCAAGCCAACACGGATGATAGAGCTGCGCTTGAAGCCGAGTTAAAACAGCTTGAGGGAAAAATCAACGCTTATGAGCAGACGATCAGCACATATAAAAAACAGGGAGACTCTCTTAAGGGTGAGATAGCGATTTTAGAGGCAAGGATAAAAAAAATAAAGCTTCAGATTAAAGCGATAAATATTTCCTTAGAAAAGCTGGCAAATGACATTGGGAATACAACAAGCAAGATTGAGAAGGTTGAAAATCGCATTGACACAAACAAATCTGCGCTGGCATCGCTTATAAGAAAAGTCTACAAGGAAGACGACAAAGGGCTTATGGAGGTTTTGCTCCAGAACCCAAAGCTATCTGATTTTTTTGGAAACATTAACGACTTGTTTACCATACAGGATAGTTTGCGCGTCTCAATTGATAATCTTGCAAAACTGCACGATGATTTGATGACGCAAAAGGAGATTCTCGCCATGCAAAAATCTGATGCTGAATCTCTCAGGGAATATCAAATGAGGCAGATAACACAAGTTGCGGAGGCAAAAGGAGAAAAAGACAACCTGCTTAAAGTGACAAAAGGAAAAGAGTCTGCATATCAAAAACTCTTGGCCGTTACGAAAAAAACCGCTGCAGAAATCAGGAGTCGTATCTTTGAATTGCTTGGAGGGGGACAATTAACGTTTGAAAAAGCGTATGAGTTCGCGAAATTTGCCGAACAATCAACCGGAATCCGTGCGGCGCTCATTCTTTCGGTTCTTGACGGAGAGTCTTCTTTGGGCAGGAATGTCGGAAAATGCAGATACGACGTAAATCCTTATTATCCCGGCAGGGCAAGCAACAAAACGACGATGCACCCAACAAGAGATATTCCAAAATTCTTATCCATAACAAAAAAACTCGGACTTGACCCGGCGACAACGCTTGTTTCGTGTCCAATACCTTCAGATGGCGCCTACGGTGGTGCAATGGGTCCAGCGCAATTCATCCCATCTACGTGGGTTTTGTATGAAAATAGTATTTCTAAAATTACGGGGAATAAACCATCTTCGCCCTGGAAGAATTCCGACGCGTTTGTCGCAACTGCCCTATATCTTAAAGATGCATACAATTCAAGTTCGTGCAGGAAATACAGCAAAGAGATACCAAGCCAAACGAAAATCTTGCTTGAACGTTGCGCGGCGGCTAAATATTATGCCGGAGGGGGATGGTATAACTTTCGCTGGGCATACGGTGAACCGGTCCGTGAAAGAGCGGACTCGTTCCAGAAGGACATAGATGTGCTTAATTCGTAGGGTTTAGCCAATGCTGTTTCAGCGAAGCTAAACGGCGCCGTTTTAGCAAAATTCAACTCGTCCTCTCCATTTATTTCTTAAACAGTTCTATAGTCCTCATCTTGCTATAGCAAGATGAGGACTATAGAAGTTATTTACGGCAATATAATTTGTTTTCTGTGTTTGCGTTTTCTGTGTTTACGGTAGATGCATCTTCCTAGAAAAGATTGACGTATTCATAATAATATGGCAATTTTTTCATATCGTTCTTTTTAGCTAGATCCCAGGAGGGATAAACATGACAGAGAAACTGCGCGTGAGGCCCCTCGGGCTACCGGCGCGAATTGCCGATGTGTTGATGATTCCCATCATGTATATTGTGTCCGGAACGACCGAAAAGCCGCAACGGACACATAGATGGAATAATACAAAGCTGGCGGCTTGTGACGTGGAATACCTCAACCTAACGGATATGGTTCACTGTTTGGGCATTTCTGACGCAGGATGCCGCTTTCGCTGGCACATTCCCGCATTTCATACTCCTATCTTCGGCGGTTGGCGGGACTATGTAGTTCTAAAACCATACGAGAAAGAAGTGGAGTGGCATGTGGGGTGGATTGCTGACGATGTTGTCGGTGTATCACGAATCAAGCTCCGTGGGCCGGTGCGGACTCTTTTGGGGCCGGGGGATGGGCTCTTCTTTGGTATTAATGCCCGGGGTGTCCAGGTACCAATTTACCTCATTGGCACAGGAAGCATCGGGAAACACAATCTCCATGAACAGGTTCCTCTTTTGTAACTCACCGTCCTCAACGAAAACCGTTGGAGGGCGGTTTTCATTTGTTTGATTTCTTTGCCTCTTCAGCTTTTCTAAATGCTTTGACTATTACATCCATTTCTCCATTCAAGATTTTTTCCAGATTATGAAACTTTTTTCCTATTCTATGGTCGGTTATACGGTCTTGGGGAAAATTATAAGTACGTATTTTTTCAGAACGGTCAGCCGTTCCTATTTGCCCTCTTCTTAGGTCAGCCAACTTTTTGCCCTGCATGGTTTTCTGTGATTCATATAGTTTTGACCGCAGGATTTCCATCGCTTGTTCGCGATTTGAGTTTTGGCTTCTTCCTGCCTGGGAGCTTACAACAATGCCGCTTGGCTTGTGCACAATCCTTACCGCAGTTTCTACTTTATTTACGTTTTGTCCGCCCGGACCGGATGAACGGAAAAAAGAAACTTCCAGGTCGCCGGGACTTATATTAACCTCCGTCGGTTCTACTACAGGCATGACCGCGACAGATGCGGTTGATGTGTGAACGCGCCCTGATTTTTCCGTTTCCGGAATACGCTGAACTCTATGAACGCCTGACTCATGCTTTAGGGCATCAAATGCGCCATCTCCACCAATCTGCGCTATAAATGTTTTATATCCCCCAAGGGAAGCATTATTTGAATCAAGTACTGCAAACTTCCAGCGCTTTTGTTCCGCGTATCGTTGATACATACGCGCAAGATTACCCGCAAAAATAGCCGCCTCGTTTCCACCGGCACCCGCTCTAATTTCTAATATTAATTTTTTATGCAAACCATCCATAGATTATTAATAATTGCTATTGATTGATTTAGGGAGAAATCTGGGTTTTTAATGACTCCCGTCTTCATAGCTATTTCTTTTTCGCGGGAACCTTCTTTTTTATGGCTTCCTTCCCCGTGGCAGTTTTTCCGCTTTTTGCGGTTTTCTTAACAGCATGCTTTGTGACGACCTTCTTTATTGCTGATTTTTTGTCCTTAGCCTTTGCAACTACTCGTTCCTGTTTTGCTTTTCCGCCGGATGCGGATTTGCTCCTGGCGGAGAATTTAGCTCTTCGCGCTTCAAATCTCTCTACTCTGCCGGCCGTGTCAACAAGATTTTCTTTTCCCGTATAAAATGGATGGCACTTACTGCATATTTCCACAGATGCACTTTCTTTTGTTGCTCCTATGGTGTGGACGTGTCCGCACGCGCAGGTTATTTTTGCCTTAGTATAATATTTTGGATGTATGTCTTGTTTCATGGTTTTAGTATTTTGTCCCGATCTTGATTTTGCTTTGCGAAAAAAGCATAAACTCAAGGAGTCGCCATAGCGTACATAGACGCGTATCGGGAGATATATGTCTTATTTTACAACCTACACATTATCTTTTATTGATTGTGGTACGTCAAGGAGGATTTTATATAACCTCTTGACTTAAAAGTCAAACTATGTTAATAATGGTGTGGATTGGGAAAAACGTAGCTCGTATTCCCATAAAGATAAAAAAATTATATATATGAATATAAAAAGGAACAGCATTGTGTTTATAGCCACATTGAGCCTTATTGTGCCAATGGTGTCTATAGGTGTGTCTCCGGCGCTTGCTTGGACCGGAGGAGTCGGGTCTTGTACGCTTTTTCCAAAAGCAGGCAGGACGCTAATGAATTTTGACGGGTCTAAAATTAGGTCCGACAAATCAGAAAGCGCCGCCATGGACGGGCCGATTCAGATTATACTTCCAAAAGGAAAGTATAGGGTTACTTTAGTTTCTTACGACCCGGACCATTCAAGTGGGCAGGGACACTATCAGCCCCATGAGTCATGGTACGCGATATTGAGGAGCGGAAACGGCTCTATTGCTGCTACGACCAACTCAATTAGCGACTTGCCGGCAGACATAGATAAGAACGGAA
>CAJVWL010000017.1 GCA_913009745.1 uncultured bacterium
GATCTGGTTTTCAGGATGACATGGCGCGCGTCATTGCTGATTTTAAGGAGATAAAAATTTGCAGGCAGTGTTTTTATATTCACGAGAACGAAAGCGAGCTTTGTGATATTTGCGAAGACCAATCGCGTGACAAAGATATAATTGCCGTGGTTGAAAAGGAAACGGATGTGATGTCCATAGAAAACACCGGAAGGTTCAACGGAACATATCTCATACTTGGTGATTTTAGAAAAACAGGCGTTTTAGAGGACAACCAGAAGATAAGAATTAAGAGTTTTGAGAATTTTATTAAAAAAGAACTTAACGGAAAAGTAAAAGAGATAATCTTAGCAATAAATCCAACTCCGGAAGGCGACGTTGTGGCGAGCATCATTGCAGAATCGCTTAAGCCGTTAGCTAAAAAAGTTACACGTTTGGGAAGGGGAATACCAAGCGGAGGAGAGATTGAGTTTGCCGACGAAGATACACTTGGAAGCGCGCTTGAAGGGCGCTCGTAGAGACTAGATTTCATAACCTATTTTACTCTTGGATATAATTTCCTTGTTTGCGGGCATGAATACCGTTCAATAACAGCGGGCCTCGTTATTTCTTCGGGTATTGACATAGTGGCTTCATTTCATTAATTTTGGTAATGTTAAATAAATCCATGTCAGAAAAAGAAAAAGAAACAAAGGCCGAGCGCGAAAAAGATAATATGGCGGAACCGATTAGTTCTCATAAAAAAAGCCAAGAAAACGAGATAGATAAACTAAAAAAGGAAAGAGAGGAGTATTTAAACGGATGGAAGCGCGCGAAGGCTGATTTTGTCAATTATAAAAAAGATGAATATAAGCGATTGGAAGAAATTGTAAAGTACAGCAATGAAGAGATAATACACGACTTAATTGATGTGCTTGACAGTTTTGAGCTTGCGCTTAATTCGCTTGAAGCGAATACGCAGGCAGAGAAAGGAATGTATCTTATCAAAAGCAAACTCGAGGACGTACTAAAGAGGCGCGGATTAAAAAAGATAGAAGTTGAGGTAGGTCAAAGGTTTGACCCCAACTTTCACGAAGCGGTAAGAGTAATAGAGCGTGAAGATGATGATGCGGGTGACGAAGAGACAATAGCAGAAGAACTTGAAACGGGATATATGTTGAACGACAAAGTAATTAGAGCAACAAAAGTAAAGGTTTATAAGTAAAAGTAAAAAAATATATCATGGGAAAAATATTAGGCATTGATTTAGGGACAACAAATTCCGCAGTTGCGGTAATTAGCGGCGGTGAGCCGCAAGTTTTAGAAAACGCAGAAGGCAATCGCACTACGCCATCAGTTGTTGCAGTTTCAAAATCAAACGAACAACTCGTCGGATTAGTCGCGAAGAGGCAGGCTATTACAAATCCCAAAAACACTATTTTTTCAGTTAAGCGTCTCATAGGAAGAAAATTTTCCGATGAAGAAGTCCAACGTGACAAAGAATGGTTTCCATTTGAACTTAGAAAAGCATTGGATGGAGGAGTAGAAATAAAAATGGGGGATACGTGGCACAAGCCGGAAGAAATTTCCGCAATGATACTGCGAAAGCTAAAAACTGATGCGGAAGCTAAGGTTGGCGAGAAAATAGACGAAGCTGTTATTACGGTCCCTGCGTATTTTGATGATAGCCAGAGACAGGCGACTAAAAATGCGGGGGAGATTGCGGGACTTAAGGTTCGCCGCATTATCAACGAGCCGACAGCGGCCGCGTTAGCTTACGGACTTAATAAAGAAAAGAATGAGCAGATTGTGGTATACGATTTTGGTGGCGGAACATTTGATATATCCGTCCTGGAGGTTGGAGACAATACAGTTGAGGTAAAGGCAACGGGCGGTGATACTCATTTGGGCGGAGATGATTTTGATAAGGCGATTATTGACTATCTTGTTGCCGAATATAAAAAACAGGAAGGTGTGGATATTTCCAAGGATCCGCTTGCCCTCCAGAGATTAAAGGAGGGTGCCGAGAGAGCGAAACACGAACTTTCTGTATCCGCAGAAACAGAGATAAATCTTCCATATATTAGCTCCAATGAGTCGGGTCCTAAGCACTTCTTGATGAAGCTGACTCAAGCGAAGCTGAATTCTTTGACGGAAAAATATATTAAGCATTCCATTGATTTAGTGAAAGAGACCGTTACCGCATCTCCTCCGAAGGGTGCAGGTATGAAGCTAAGCGATATAGATGAGGTCATACTTGTTGGTGGACAGACTCGTATGCCGGCGATACAAAAAGCAGTAAAAGAACTATTTAATAAAGACCCGCATCGCGGAATTAATCCCGATGAAGTTGTTGCGATTGGAGCGGCAACTCAAGCGGGTATCTTACAGGGAGACGTTAAGGATGTTCTTTTGTTGGATGTAACCCCCCTATCCCTTGGCATAGAAACGCTCGGCGGTGTTTTCACGAGACTAATAGACAAGAACACAACCGTTCCTACTTCAAAAACACAAATCTTCTCCACCGCCGCCGATAATCAAACCTCGGTAGAGGTACACGTGCTTCAAGGCGAACGAGAAATGGCATCCGACAACAAAACACTAGCAAGATTTATTCTTAGCGGTATTCCTCCATCTTCTCGCGGAGTTCCGCAGATTGAGGTTACTTTTGATATTGATGCCGACGGCATACTAAGTGTTAAGGCGGTAGATAAAGCAACCGGCAAAGAGCAGTCAATAAAAGTAGAGGCATCAACGGCATTGAGTAAGGAGGAGGTGGAAAAACTGCGCAAGGATGCGGAGTTGCACGCAGAGGATGATAAGAAAAAGAAAGAACTTGCGGAATCTCGCAATAAGGCCGAGTCCATTGTTTATAATGCAGAAAAATCACTTAAAGACGCAGGTGATAAAGTTTCAGATGAGCTAAAAAAGGAGATAAACGAAAAAATAGAGGCATTGAAAAAGAGCTCCGGCGGAGAAGATAAAGACCTGATAGAAAGTGATGCTTCATCACTCTCACAGTCACTTCAAAAAATAGGAGAATTGCTATATAAGCAGAATAAAGACGGAGCGGATAATAATCCGGTAGATGGTGAAGCCGGTTCGCCTGACGTCTCGGCTGAGACGGGGGAGAAGAACGAAGAAAGCGCCGGTGAAAAAGAAGATACAGACGAGAAAGACGATACCGAGAAGAAAGAAAACACCGAATAAAAACAATGGTAAACATATCGGAGATTCCGAAGAATGCAGGCGGACTTTATCAGTCTGCTAAGATTAAGATATATGGCATTATCGCCGCAACAACCATTACGGCGCTTCTCGTTGGCTATTTTTTCAGCCAGAACAGTCCCATTTATGGAGCAATAGCATTAGTTTTTTTTCTTAATTGCTTTATTCTTCAGACGATATTGATTGACGATACGCAATATCTAGTTTCGGCAACAATAATAAGCGGCATTGCGATTACAGCTCCGTTTTATAACTTGTTTTCAACATATCTCGTTGTTGTGACTGCGATATTAATCATATTCATGCTTAGTGCGGTTCATAGCGGGAGGAAGGCGTTAGGGAATATGCTTAGTATTAATTTTTTCCGCATTGCGCGTTTAATACTGGCATCAATGATAAGCGGTATAGTAGTCTTTTTAACCGCTATCATGATATTAAACAGCGGATTTTCTATCAGCGAGGGGAAAATATCTCGGATAATAGATGTTGCAGTAGCGCCAATAGCAAGAAAATATATTCCAGAATTTTCATCTGATATGAAAGTAGAAGATGTCCTTATGAATATTGTTCTGCGAAGCGCGGCTGGAGATAAAGAATTTGCAGCCTTTCCGCCAAATGTACAAAAGCAGATTATGGCCAAATCAGTAAGGGGTCTTCAGGGAAGGATTGAAAAATCTCTCGGAGTGGGGATAGACCCAGCATTATCTGTAGCTGAAAATGTCAATGAATTTCTTCAACTTAAAATAGGAAGCCTGACTTCTTCTGCGAAGGTATTATGGAGTATAATACTCATCGGATTTGTGCTAATTTCCGTTAAAGGTATAGAATTTATTATTTATATACCCATCGCACTGCTTGCATATCTTAGCTATGAATTACTACTATCATTCGGTTTATTTATAATCCAAAGGGAATCAAAAAGTAGGGATGTAATCCTACTCAATTAATGATTTAGTATATTAATTACGAATTATGGAAGATTTATATAAAATTTTAGGTGTAAGCCGTAGCGCCTCAAAAGAGGATGTAAAAAAAGCATATCGTAAGCTTGCGCATAAATATCACCCCGATAAAAATAGCGGAAGGTCTGAAGAATTTAAGAAAATTAACGAAGCATATCAGATTTTAGGCAACGATGAAAAAAGGCGTCAGTACGACCAATTTGGAAATGTTTTTGGGCAAGGCGGACAAGAACCTCGTGGCGGACAGCAACACGCCGGACAGAATTGGGGGTGGAATTTTGATATGGGCGGAATGGATAATCTTGGCGACATAGAAGACCTTTTAGGCGCCCTTTTCGGTGGTATTGGCGGAAGACCTAGGCGACGGACTTATAAACGCGGCGCAGACTTGGAATTTGTAATCAAAATTTCTCTTGAGGAGGCAAAAACCGGAAAAGTAGTTAAACTTAAATACGACACACTGGTTGAATGTAAAAAATGCAGAGGACTTGGACATAACGCCAAGGCCGGCCTAAAGACTTGTGAATATTGCAATGGACAGGGTGAGGTAAAAGAAACAAGGAGCACATTTTTTGGCAATTTTGCGCAAGTCATAGCATGTAAGATATGTCACGGTTCAGGTAAAGTCCCCAAAGAGCCGTGCGGCGAATGCGGTGGAACGGGTAGGGCAAGGGGGACAATAGAGACTAGCGTTGATATACGCCCTGGAGTTTTAGATGGTCAGATTATTAAAGTTAAGGGAATGGGTGAAGCCGGCGAACACCAAGCGGGAAGCGGGGACTTATATGTGCGCGTGACAATCAAACCGCACGCGATTTTTGAAAGAAGAGGAGCAGACTTGTATTGCAGTGTATCTGTAAATATTACGGATATTTTACTGGGCAAGAAAATAAAAGTTCCGACACTTGGAGGAGACAGTATAGATGTGGAAATTCCCAAGGGTTTCAAGTTAAGCGATAGATTAGAAATCAAGGGGAGGGGTATGAGCAGCGGAGGAAAGCTAATGGTAAAATTAGATGTCGTAACTCCAAGGAAAATTAGTTCAAGGGCGAAAAAACTTCTTGAAGAGCTGAAAAGAGAATTAGATTAACAATATGTTTTCTTGCAAAAGTAGTGTATGGGTAGTAATTTAACTTGAGGATTATTGGTGCCGCCTATGGCGAAATTGTCAGAGACAATTTCTTGTAGGGATGTCGTTCGGATTAAATATATATAATGTAATATAATTTATTTAACTCCTCACTCCCGCCTATAGCTCAATTGGTAGAGCAACGGCCTTTTAAGCCGCAGGTTCCAGGTTCGAGTCCTGGTGGGCGGACAAAACGGAACAATATGAAAAAGCTCAAAACAAACATAATTATATTTTCAATTATTCTGCTTATTAGCGTATTAGCCGGGTTTTTTATTTATCCTCGCGGATTTGGAGCGAACGTAGCTCCATGGAGATTGGGATTGGATCTCGTTGGTGGAAGCGCTCTCGTCTATGATGTTGATTTGAGCGGAATACCGCAGACCGACCAGGCTGACGCCGTAACGGGATTAAAAGACGTTATAGAGAAAAGAGTAAACCTTTTTGGCGTGTCCGAACCAAAGGTGACAATTGCCAGGAAGGGCGATAAGTATCAGCTACTAATTGAGCTTGCCGGGATTAAAGATTTAGAAGAAGCGCAGAAGCAAATTGGAGAAACGCCTATTCTTGATTTTAGAGAAGTATCAATCAATAAAGACGGCAGTACGAAATATGTACGCACCGAGCTGACGGGACGATTTATAACTGCGGCGACCATGGGGTTTGATAATTTAAATAAACCCGTTGTATCTCTTGAGTTTAATAATGAAGGAGCAAAACTCTTTGGAGAGATAACGGGACGAAATATTGGAAAGCCGCTTGCCGTGTTTCTTGATGGAAAGCTTTTTACTGCACCAACGGTGCAGGGAAAAATTACCGGCGGGAAAGCGCAAATATCCGGAGGAAGCGGAGGATTTAGTTTTGATGAAGCAAAGACTCTGATTGGGCGTTTTAACGCAGGCGCATTATCCGCGCCAATAAAGTTGATTAACCAAAGAACCGTAAGCCCTTCTGCCGCGGGTGATGCCCTGGATAGCATAGTATTTGCGGGCATAGTCGGCACGATATTGGTTATGCTCTTTATGATAATTTATTATCGTTTCTTCGGTATTTTTGCCGCTGTAGCGCTTATAATTTATACGCTTCTTTCGCTTGCGCTTTTTAAGCTAATACCAAACTTTACAATGACATTATCCGGCATAGCGGGGTTTGTACTTTCTATAGGTATGGCAGTTGACGCGAATATTCTTATTTTTGAACGCACCAAAGAAGAGTTAAAATTGGGAAAACACAGAGAAGACGCAATAAATGAAGGTTTCAAGAGGGCATGGTCGTCAATCAGAGACTCAAACCTTAGCACAATTATTACGGCAATTATTCTTTACTTTTTCACGTCAAGCTTCGTTAAAGGTTTTGCGCTCACGCTTGGCTTGGGAGTTGGAGTGAGTATGTTCTCTGCTATATTTATTACAAGAACGATGCTTAGAATATTTATGAGAGATTAAAATGAAAACAATTTTAAGATACAAAAAGTTTATACTTATCTTTTCCTCGCTGGTTGTCGCGCTGAGCATAACGAGCGTAATGTTTTTCGGCTTTAGGCTTGGAATTGACTTTACGAGCGGATCGCTTTGGCAAATTAAAGCTCCAAATACAACGAGCGAAGATATTAATAACTTTTTTAAATCAAACCTTGGAATAGAGGATATAAATGTTTCGCTTGATTCTTCAACGGGCATTTACACGTTGACCTTTAAGGAAATAAGCGAAGCGCAAAGACAGACATATCTAAACAAGCTTCAGGATAAATTTGGAGACGGGGTTTCAAGTTTAGATTTTTGGACTATCAGTCCATCCGTATCAACGGAACTGCGCCACAAAGCGTTATGGGCAATCGTGTTGGTGCTTGTGGGAATATCTCTATATATTTCGTTTGCGTTTAGGAAGGTTTCAAGACCGATTCGTTCTTGGAAGTATGGGATTATAACGCTTGTAACACTTGTTCACGATGTTTCCATCCCTGCGGGCGTGTTTGCCATCCTTGGCACTATGTACGGAGTGACGATAGATACGAATTTTATAGTTGCAATGCTGTTTGTTATGGGCTTCTCCGTTCATGACACAATCGTCGTTTTTGACAGGATAAGAGAGAACTTATTGATTGCAAAGGAGAATCTTAAGGGAAAGTTTAACCTAGAGGAAATAATTGACAAAAGCATCATTGAAACGGTTGCCCGTTCAGTAAACACGTCGCTAACATTAATTATTATCTTGCTTACCATTTTCTTCTTTGGACCGGTCAGCACCAAGATGTTTATACTGGCAATCTTGATAGGTACTATTGCAGGAACGTATTCATCAATATTTTTTGCAAGTCCACAGATCGGAAGAGCGTCGTGTAGGGAAAGAGTGTAGATCTCGGTGGTCGCCGTCTCATTAAAAAAAAAAAATATATACTATTTATACATCTCGAGTGTCAACA
>CAJVWL010000018.1 GCA_913009745.1 uncultured bacterium
CCCATCGCCGATTCCCGTCCGGTATGATTGCTATGTGATTTAATCCTATGAGAGGTTTCTTTTTACTCATGGTTAGTTTAATAGAATGGTGCGCCAAACCTGACGTGCTAAATCATTCTATATCATAAGTTAATTAAAACAAATAACACTAATATGCGGTTGCTGTTTTTTTTCTGCCCGCAAGCAGTAATGGATTTTCCATGAAAAAAATACAGTTCCTTGTAAAAGTTTTAATTATTGTTATCATCTGAATGGACATGCAAATGACAAAGATTGAGAAAATTAAAAAAAGACTAGAGAATAAAGAAGAGCTTATCCGGTGCGCCGAAGAATTTAATATCATCGGCGATTTAACAAGGCTCAAAATTTGTTATCTGCTTTGCCGTTATAAAGAATTATCCGTTGGGGAGATAGCGGAAATCATCGGAGTTTCTACGTCGGCAGTTTCGCATACTTTGCGGAAATTAAGAGAGTCGGGTTTAGTTAAGGATCGCAGAGACTTCCGTCATGTATATTATCAACTTAGACAAACGCCTCTTGCGACAATGCTCAAGGAGCGACTTAATAATTTATGAAAAAATTGCCGCGTTTTTGCTTACAAAATGTATTTCTAAGCCGGATTATTGTGTTTGATGTTAAATTAAAAATAACATGAACCATAAACTAATTGCCCTCACCGCTGTTATAGTGATATTATTATCTGGGCTTATATTGATATCTATGGGAGATAATAATAACAGGAAAGGACAACAGAGCGTCACAAAAGACACCTCAATAAATATGAATAAGTTTAAAAACATCTCCCCAAAAGAGCTTTTAGATATGTTGTCTCAAAAAGAAAAAGACTACACACTCATAAACGTCCATGTGCCGTATATTGGGGAGATTGCCAACACGGATGAATTTATAGCATTCAATGAAATACAAGATAATTTGGACAAATTACCGACTAATAAAAACGCCAAGATTGTTTTATACTGCCAGAGTGGAGGCATGAGTGCGATAGCGGCACAAACACTTGTTGGTTTGGGCTACACAAACATAGAAAATCTTTCCGGAGGTATGATTGGATGGAAGAAAGATGGATATACACTAGAATACAACAACACTAAATAAACCATAAGTTAATTATAAATTAAATTATTATAATAATATGAACAAAGAGAAAGAGAGTAAAAAAGATATCTTGGAGGAAGAGGAGGAGATAAAACAAAACATTAAAACGCGAAAAAAAAGAAGTAAAATGAGCGCCTCAAACGCGCTGATTGCAACAGTTGCAGTTCTCGTAATTATGTCCGGCGTACAGGTGTTTCAAACTCAAAGACTTCTAAAAGCTATATCAAGCGGCGCTGTAAAAACAACCCAACAAACACAAGGAGGATCAATCGGGCTACCAAGTCAGGTTGGCGGTTGCGGATAAATATATGAGCTACAATAAAACAAAAATAGTTTTTGTGTTGTTTGCTGTTCTCGCCACGCTTTATGCCGTGAATATATTTCTGACGAAAAATATATCAGACGCCATTATCGACACACCTGCGAAGGTTTCATTTATGGTAATAGAGCCGCCAAAAGACCAATGTGAGAATTGTTTTGACGCAGAAAAGGTTATAAAAATGGTCGACGCTAACGGAAACATTAAATACAGAAGTAGCAACATATCATACGGCAGTGCATTTTCAAAGAAATATATTAAAACATACGATATTAAAAACCTGCCGGCGGTTATTGTTTCAGGAGATATAGCAAATAAAAATATTTCATCTCTATGGAAAATATTATCCGGCGAGGAGAAAAACGGAAGAATCGTTATTGAGAATTTGCTTCCATACTATGATATAGAAAGCGGCGAAGTAAAGGGAATAATGAGCGCAATCTTACTCAAAGACAAAACATGTAAAAATTGTTTTGACGAGAATAAGTATACAGACGCTCTAGGGCGATTCGGCATGTTTGTTGGAAAGACAGATACTTATGATATTGCCTCTAAGGATGGAAGGATGTTTGTACGGAAGTATTCCATTACAAAAATTCCGGCGCTTATTCTCTCGCCGGACGCAGGAGACTATCCGGGTTTTGCATCTTCGTGGAAAGATGTTGGAACCATAGAAAAAGACGGATGGTTTGTGTTTCGCGAAGCGCAGAAATTAGACACAAAATATGAAAGCATATAACGGTATATAGTATATATAAATGAAGGCAAACATCATAAAGGAGAATAATCTCTATAATATCGCCGCGAACACAATCCTAATTTTCAGAGAGAAAGTAAATGTAGTTATATTTTCAGTAGCGCTCCTTTTGTTTCTAGGGCTGTTTTCATTTTTTTACGGGCTCATCACAATACCCGTACCGGGTGGAGTTTTTGGGTTTTATAGAATGGTGGCGCCGACAGCATTTGAGATATTTTATATGGTTTTTTCTTCAATTGTTTCCTCGCTTATTGTAACAATAACGATATACGCAACGAAGTTAAAGATAAAAGGCGGCACAAAAGGTAAGGGCGCATCAGCTTTAGGATTAGTAACCGGCATATTTGGAGCCGTTTGTCCTGCGTGCCTGGGAATCAATCTTCTTGCGTTCGGTAATGTGTTTACAGCGCAGCTTTCTTTCCTGATACCGTATATTTTATGGATTCAGATTGGCGGAATAATTCTTCTATCAACCGGGCTTTATCTCGTTGCAAAAAGCGCGTATGAGAAAAAATGCATATCATGCTCCGTTGATGCTCCATCTAGCGCATTAAAGAAGAAGTCTACGGATAACGCTGTTTTAGATAAAAAATTTACAGCAATTGCCCTTCTCGTTGTTATCATTTTCGCGTATCAGATAACAACGGTTTTTGGGAAAAGCACGCAGATCAATACTGGTTCATCGGAAGCCACGCTTATCACTAAAAGTGGCGAGAAGATAAATATAAATAACGTTATTGAGTCAGTAACCCCCAAGGCCGGATTTGAGACGACGGTAAAATGGAACGGCATCGTGTCAAAAATGGTTAAAGATGGAGTGCTTGACCCGGGTAAGCTGGAGGGCATCTTAACGAAACGATACAAGCAGGAGATGAGACCGGAGTGGCGAGATGTATTAGCGGGACGGGGCACAAACCTCTCCATTAATAGCGATAATGCAGTTTTTATGATGTATGTCCTGTGGACATTTGCAAAGCACAACGAGAACGGGATTCTGACAGATAGTCCGTTCGCTAAGAATTTTAAGAATTATGATATCGGTGTTGGACGTTCAGGTTACGGCGATACGTCGCTTCTTGCACTTACGCCTAGTCAACAAGCGATTGCAAAGAAAGTTTCGGAGAATGCATATCGACCGTGTTGCGGAAACTCAACCGCGGCACCCGACTGTTCCCATGGATATTCTGCGCTTGGGTTAGTGGAGTTGATGGCATCTCAAGGGTTTTCTGAAGAGGAAATCTTTAATACATTTGTTAAGTTTAATTCGTTTTGGTTCCCGGAGACATATATAAAGGACGCACTATATCTCAAGGTTACCGAAGGAAAAAACTGGAGCGAAGTGAATAAAGAAATTGTTGCGGGAAAAGATTATTCAAGTTTATCCGGCTCATACAAGGTAAAAAACTATCTTAAAAGCAATTTTGGGATTTAACTCATCAAAAATCAGTTTCTAGATAAATCCAAAAGCTTGAGTACTAGTGGGCGATGAGGGGCTCGAACCCCCGACCTCTTCGGTGTAAACGAAGCGCTCTAGCCAACTGAGCTAATCGCCCATACATAAAACCAAAAACTTATCAATTTAAGCTCGTGCGCCCACTTGGATTCGAACCAAGGACCTGTCGCTTATAAGACGACTGCTCTAACCACTGAGCTATGGGCGCATGTGATATGGCCTATTACACAAACGGCTTGGGTATTGTAATCTAAGCCTTTACGGGCTTCAAGCCAAACGGCTTTATTATTTTATAGAATTCATCCTGTTCTAGTACCTCTTTTTTAGACAATGCCCCGGCCACAGCAACAACAGCCTTTTTGTTTTTGGATATTATTAAAACAGCCTTCTTGTATGCGCCATCAATAAAGCGTTTTACTTCTGAATCTATCTTTGAAGCGACTTCTTCCGAGTAGTCTCTTTCGGTGGTTATTTCTTTGCCGAGGAATATTAACTCATCAGTGTTTCCAAAGGCGATTGGACCAAGTTTATCACTCATACCATAGCGCGTGACAAGCTGTCTGGCGAGTTTGGATGCGCGCTTTATATCATCGGATGCGCCGGTTGAAATATCCTTAAAAAACAGTTTTTCGGATACGTATCCACCCATCATCATTGCAAGGTCTGCCATAAACTGTGACTTTGTTTTGAGTCGTCTATCTTCGGTTGGAAGGTTTAATGTATATCCGCCAGCCCTGCCGCGGGATACGATAGAAACTTTGTTTACGGGGTCGGAGTCTTTCAGTCCGGCCGCGACAACTGCATGTCCAGCTTCATGGTATGCGGTTATTTCTTTCTCTTTATCTGATACCAAGCGGCTTTTTCTTGCGGGTCCGAGAAGAACCTTCTCAATAGATTCATATATTTGCTCTTGCTCTATTTGTTTTTTCTTTTCTTGCACCGATAAAATTGCAGCTTCGTTTATAAGGTTTGCTAGGTCAGCCCCTGAAAAGCCGGGAGTTCTCTCGGCAATCTTGCGAAGATCAACACCGCTACTGATTTTTTTGTTCTTTGAATGTATTTTCAGGATTGCCTCCCTCTCTCTCTTGTCGGGCAAGTCAAGCACTATTCGTCTATCAAAGCGTCCGGGGCGCAAAAGCGCCGAGTCGAGGACATCAGGCCTGTTGGTTGCAGCAAGAACAATGACTTGGGTTCCCTGGTCAAATCCGTCCATTTCTACGAGGATTTGATTGAGTGTTTGTTCACGCTCGTCGTGTCCGCCACCCAGACCGGTTCCGCGTTCTCTGCCAACGGCATCTATCTCGTCTATAAATAGGATTGCAGGTGCGGCTTTCTTTGCGGTGCTAAACATATCACGGGTCCTTGACGCGCCAACGCCGACAAACATTTCTACTAATTCAGATGCGGACATATGAAAGAACGGAACGTTTGCTTCTCCAGCAACGGCGCGCGCAAGCAATGTTTTTCCGGTCCCAGGAGGTCCCATCAACAAAACCCCCTTAGGTATTTTTGCACCCATGTCAAGATATTTTTTCGGCTCCTTAAGGAAATCAGCTATTTCTTCAAGTTCTTTTTTAGCTTCCTTTAGTCCGGCAACATCGTTAAACGAAATCCTTTCTTTAAAATTTGTAAAAAGCCGTATATTTGACCTGCCAAACGTGAATGCTTGATTAACCCCCGTTTTCGCCTGCTTTAAGATTATCCAGAAGAAGAATCCTATAATTAGGAGCGGCAACAATGCCGGTATTAGAACTTTCATCCAGAAAGACAAGCCTGACTCATCTTTTACCTCAAGCGACACACCCGAAAGGGCAGATGGAGATACACCATAATTATCCAGGGTTTGGGTTATTCCACTTTCTCTCTCCTTCTGTGAAATGGCAGTCTCGCCATTTTTAAGAGTAATTTCGAGCTTGTTCCCGGAGACTACTATTTTTGCTATTTCACCGGAATTAATCTTTTGTGCCAGCTCCGTAATGCTAATTTTATTAGGTTTTGTCTGCGACTGGTAAAGAAAAGAAAAAAGAAGCGTAAGTGACAACAAAATCACAGTCGCCCTAAATAGGCTCTGGTAGATTGGAGGTTTTTTAGTTTTCTTCCCCTTCGGGACCCCCTTGAATTTTGGTATCTGGTGCATTGTTTTCGTAAGTTTTTTTAATGTCGTTATCCTTTTTCTCGTTTGTGTCAGCAATCTTTTTATTTAATCCCAAGATAATCCTCTTTTCCGCCGGCTTTATTGAGTTTATAACAAATGGATATCTTTTGCCTATCTCCAGCTTCTTTTTTAGCTCTTCAACGGAGCCGAACTCAGATACGTGCAACAGGCCCGTAATTTCATCATCTAGCTTTATAAATGCGCCAAAGGGGCTTAGTTTATACACGACCCCCTCTACCGTAGCCCCCTCGCTGAATTTGTCTTTAACCTTGTCCCACGGATTTGACTGCAGCGCCTTTAGGGAAAGTGATACGCGTCCATCTCTGATTTCTATGAGTTTAGCCTCTACCATATCTCCTATTGCAACGACTTCCTTGGGGTTATCAATTATATTGTGGCTAATCTCTGAGATGTGAATTAGCCCCTCAATTTCAGGGTGGTCGGCAAACCTTATAAATACGCCAAAATTAGCTACACCGGAGACAATTCCTTTAACAACATCACCAACGGCATATTTTTTAAGAAGCTCTTTAATATTTTCAGCAACAACTTCTCGCTCAGAAATTATAAACTTTTTCGCTCGCGGGTTTACTCCGATAATCTTTACAGAAAACTCCTTTCCTATAAACCCTTGAAGCTCTTTAAGGATTTTATTTCTGTTGCCCTCAGCGTTTTTTGGATAATGCTCGTTTGAAAGTTGTGATGCCGGCAAGAACGCCTGAAGGTCATAAACCTCCGCAATAAGACCTCCCGCATTTGCATCTTTAATGGTGACTTTAATTAACTCATCACTTTCTTTAAGTTCTTTTATTATTTGCCAGGACTTCTGTTTGCTTGCCTCAGCCAAAGAGAGCTCAACAAACCCATCCTCGTTTTCCGGTTCTACAACTTTAGCGGCAACAGAATCGCCAATGGAAAGTTTTTTAAGAATGTTCCTTGCGTTTATGAGTTCCATCCCATAGATAATTCCAGTGCCAACTTTCGGAACGTCAAAAAATACGGCCTTATTCCCATTTTCAATAAATGTAACTTCAATCAAGTCTCCTTCCTTAAGAAGAGGCATTAATGATGGGTTTGTTTTGAGTATCTGAAGTTCAGGACTATTTTTTCTTTGTGCTATTGTGTGCATAGCGTAGTGATTATAGAGAAACATGGTTTGAAAATCAACAAACGCTTCAGTACAATCAACATAATGGTTATTTCACTACAAAAAGAAAACGGCATTAGGTGCCAGCTCGGAGAATATAGTTTCTTTGTTGACGTATCTCCGGACAAAACAAATAGACTGACGTTGAAAACAAAGGCGTCTTTGCCCGTTGACTCTTTTTCTTTTCCGGACATTATTTATGGTGCCGGTGAATATGAAATTTCCGGAGTAAAAATAATAGGCATAGAATTACCGGAGAGTTGTACTAAGGAAACACTAAGGACGATTTATAGGGTTGTATTTGATGGGATGCGGATGGTTTTTCTCGGTGAAATGAATTCTACTTTATCGGACGACGTATTGGATAAATTGGGAGAGGTGGATATATTGTTTTTCTCTGTTGACGAAAAGGAGGTTGGGCCAAAACAAGCCTCATCGCTTGCAAAACAAATAGACCCCAAAATTATCATCCCCAC
>CAJVWL010000019.1 GCA_913009745.1 uncultured bacterium
CGCGCGATTGCAACACGTTGCTTCTCTCCGCCGGAGAGCTCGTGGACAAAACTCTTTGCCTTATCTCCGAGACCAACGAGGTCAAGTATTTCATTAACAGTCTCCCCAATCTCCTCGTGTGATCTTCCGGCAACTTCAAGCGCAAAAGCAATATTCTCATAAGCGTTCTTAGTATTTAAGAGATTAAAATCCTGGAAGACTACACCTATGTGCCGTCTCAATTGAGGAAGTTCACGAGGTTTCAGCTTATCAACATCATAGTGCCCAAAAATAACTCTACCCTTCGTTGGTTTCTCTTCGGCAATAAGAAGTTTTATTAACGTAGATTTACCCGCACCGGATCGTCCAACAATAGAAACAAATTCTTTAGGTTCAATTTTAAAGCTCACATCTGTGAGCGCGGGCTTATCGTTATTATATTGCTTAGAAACGTTTTGAAAATTAATCATATCTGTTCGGCTATTTACCACCCTCTAATTTTAACTCGGCATCTATAAATTCATCAAGTCCCCCATCCAGCACATCTTCAACATTATTGCTTTCAACACCCGTACGCGTATCCTTTATAAGTTTATAGGGATGAAAAACATATGAACGAATTTGACTCCCCCATTCCGGTTTTACGTTTGTCCTTAGAGAAGAAAGTTCCTTTTCCTCATTTTTCTCCATTAATCTAATGAGTTTTGCTTTTAGTATAGCCATAGCCTTATCGCGATTTTGCGCTTGTGAACGCTGTGACCTTGATGACGCAGAAATTCCCGTAGGAATGTGGATTAACCTTACGGCCGTTTCTACCTTATTTACATTTTGTCCTCCCGGACCGCCGGAATGTGTAAATTCAATTTTTATGTCTTTATCCGGAATATTAATATTTTTAATATCAACTATCGGCAGTTTCGGTAGTACCTCCACAAGCGCGAAAGACGTATGGCGAAGTTTCTTGGAATCATATGGCGATATCCTCACAAGCCTATGAACCCCTGTCTCATTTTTCAGAAATCCATAAGCATAGCTGCCGCTAATCTCAATTGTATTATTGTCTATATCCTCAACTTTCCAGTTCTTTGACGTGGCGTATTTTCTGTACATATCCAAAAGCATATTCGCCCAATCACTCGCGTCATCACCGCCAACTCCTGCATATGTTGATATAATTGCGGCATCGGAATCGTATCTACCGGAAAGAAATGCCTTCCTTTCAAGTGACCTTAAGTCATCCTTTGATTCAATTGACTCAAACTCATCAATCAACTCACGCAAAAGTCCTGCTTCTTTGCTTATTCTTTCGGCCCGCCCTTTATCTTTCCGCCAGATATCCGAATCAGAGATTTCGGCATCAAGTTCTTTAAGTTTTATTTTTTTCCCATCAACGTCAAAGCCACTCGCCTAAGCGGCGAGTAAGCTCTTGCAGTTTTTGTTTATCGTTTTCCATTTCCAACTTATTTAATAACTATGTGAGCCACCTCCCGGATTCGAACCGGGGACCTACACTTTACGAAAGTGTTGCTCTGCCGGCTGAGCTAAGGTGGCTAACGCATTTCCCTTAAAAATAAAATAAATGCCGCCAGTGTTAATCCGACATCTCTAAAGGTAATATCATCAATGCCGTAAAATATCAATATCCCTATTAAAAACACAACCACAAAACCTGAAAAAAATATCCTCCAAAACCCTGCAATTATTCCTATAGCGGCAATTATTAGAGCAAAGCTAAGCGCTACAAGGAACACATTTGAGTCTATAAATGAACTTATCTGCGGCGGAACAAATCTTATCCATTCAGCTGGATTAACCATGCTTCTGACTCCCGCCCAAAAAATCGGGAACGCAACGGCTATTCTTAATATCCAATCCTCGTTATCTAAAAGTTTTTTAATTACTTTGCGCATCGTTATTGCTTATAGTATATCAATGAGCGGGATACGAGAATTGAACTCGCGTTTCTTGCTTGGGAAGCAAGTGTACTGCCACTGTACTAATCCCGCATCTCCCGACCACATATATTTCGCGTCATTATTCGTTTGTACTGCTTGAGTTATTTTGCTCCGGCACAACAATTATAAGTTTTTCGCCAGGAAGACGATAGTTAAAACGCGCGCGAAGTTCTTTCTCAAGATTATGCGGGTCAGAAAAATAATCTATTTTCTTATACAAGGCATCATTATCCGATTTAATGGATTCTACTTCCTTTCTAATATCTGATATCTGCCCTACCAATAATAATCTGTTTTTATTCGCCTTATACCCCAACGAAAACAATACGCCAAGTATCGCTATAAAAACTACATAGATTGAACGTCTTATCCATTGTTCCATAGATACTACAAGTCTACGTATCCGGCGTTATCTTTTCAACAGCTCGCGGAAAACCTCAACAGGAACCGATACGCGTCCTCTCGCTTTTAGTTTTTTCTTGCCGGCTTTTTGTTTATCCCATAATTTTGTTTTCCTTGTTATATCACCGCCGTATAAATTAGCGGTAACATTTTTCTTCAACGCGGGAATAGTCTCGCGCGCGATAACCTTCCCGCCAATCATTGCTTGTATTGCTTGTATAAATTGTTGACGAGGGAGTAATTTTTTCAGTTTTTCTGCCATCTTTCTCGCCTCTCGATAAACTTCATTATCGGGAACAATTCTACTTAACCCGGGAATTTGCTCACCCGCAATATATATATCTAGTTTTTTTACAGATGCCTCTTTATATTCATCAAACTCATAACTAAATGACGCAAATCCCCTTGATGCCGATTTCAACTTATCATCAAAATCTAAAATCAGGTCTGCTAGTGGCATTTCCGCTTCAATTCTCAAACGCGAGCCATCTATTTCCGTGCGTACAACTTTAATCCTAAAAACATTTCGCAGTTCAAGGACAGCGCCCAAAAGAGCGCTTGGAACCAATATAAACAACTTCACATACGGTTCAAATGTCCGTGACACATTTTCGGGAAAATCTTTTGCATTCTCAACAACTATTTTTTTGCCGTCCGGCGTCTCTACGTGATATGCAACGGATGGAAAGCTGTTTATAATATTCAGACCGAATTCACGTTCAAGTCTCTGCATAACGATTTCAAAGTGCAATCTTCCCAAAAATCCGCATTTAAATCCCCTACCAAGGACCGGACTAAGATCCGGTGAAAACGATAAAGAAGAATCATTCAACTTCATTTTATTTAAAGCCAGCTTTAAGTCGTCATAATCGCCCGCATTATCAGGATAGAGTGAAACAAAAACAACCGGTGAAGGTATTTTAAATCCGGGAAGAGCTTTGTCGCCAATCGTATCCCCTATGCGAATCGCATCGGGGTTTTTAAGACCGGTGGCAATATATCCTATTTCACCCGCAGTAAGGTTTTTTGTTTGCGTAAGTTCGGGCGCAAAATATCCCACTCCCTTTATTCTAAACTCCTTATTCATAGATTGAAGCTTAACCTTATCCTCCGCCTGAAACTTCCCTCCAAAAACGCGTACAAAGGCTATTACTCCCTTATGGTCATCGTATAAAGAGCTAAAAATAAGCGCTTCGCGTTCTTTCTCTATTGTTGGCGCCGGAACTCTCAAAACTACGGCATCAAGCAAGTCTTTTACGCCTTCACCTGTTTTTGCAGAAACTCTAAGAATATCCTTGGAGTCTGAATCCAATAAATCGGCAAGTTCATCTATTAGCGCATCTACGCCGGATGGATTAAGGTCAATTTTATTGATTGCGCCAATAATTTTAAGATTTGCCCCCTTTGCCGCTTCCAAATTTGCTATTGTCTGCGCCTGGATGCCTTGAGTGGCATCAACCAATAGGATTGCTCCCTCCACCGCCTTAAGCGCGCGTGAAACTTCATATGAGAAATCACTGTGTCCCGGTGTATCAATAAGATTGAGTATCACATCTCCGTATTGCATTCTCACCGGAGCCATTTTTATTGTAATTCCACGTTCTCGTTCAAGCTCAAGATTATCAAGATACTGCTCCTTCATCTTCCTTGGAGACACCGTTCCCGTCAGCTCAAGAAATCTATCCGCTAACGTTGATTTGCCATGGTCAATATGAGCAATGATTACAAAATTTCTATTTTCCTTAGCCATTTTTTATAAGTGTAAGCGTGAGGTTTAATCTTGCCGGAAGCTTATTGTTGCTGTAGGAAAATGTTTGGCTGTTGTTTTCAAGCCATATAAATCCAGGGGGAGCATCTATAGAATACGTTAATTTTGATTCAACCCCCGACTGTTTCTCAAACACAAACCTATATTTCATCCCGCTTTCTTTAGGGATTGTCTCTCCGCTATAATTTAAGCTAAGTGTTTTTGTTTCACCTAACGGAGTACTAAACCATGAAGCGAATACATTCTTGCCATTCTCTTTATATGACTCAAATCCAGAATCACCTAAAGCCACCCTGGTATTCTCTATCGCGCTTAGAACCGGATCAACAATATAGCCTTGTTCCTTATAATCTATTTGGGGGGTAATCTTTTTCGGCGTTGTTCCGGTTGCAGATTCAAATACGGCGCCCGGAACGGTAAATATCTTTACAAAGTTTTGATTGGTTGACCTATAAAACCATTGCGATTCATCCTCTCCGGAGTGATGCCGCGTAATTGTTAGCTTATCGTTAACTAAGCCGTTCGCATTAATTCTTGATTTAAGGTTTATACTCTGGTCAATAAAAATATCGGTTTTCCCACCCGCAACGTTTGCATTTACAACCGCCAAATAATCACCTATAAATTTGTCCGGTAAATCCAAAACTCTTCCTCCAAAATCCGCCTTATTTATGAACTTTTCCAATTTGGCATCCCGCACATAGATCTTAATATCTTTATTCAATAAATGGTCAAATATAACAGATAACAGCTTAGCTTTTCCGCTGTCATCCAGTTTTGAAATTCTATTAATAATGGTTGGCGTAATAATGCTCAAAATTTTCTTTGGGTTTTGTTTTGGATTTGCGGCGCGAGACGCTTCAACCTCATTTCGCACTTCTCGCAAGAAATTGTCTTTTGTTAAAACAAGTGATTTCTCCGGTACATCAATCGGCCCTATTATACCAAGGATACCCTCAACAACGTTTGCGTTTAGCGCAACGACTCCGTCAAATTTTGTTTCATCTTTAACATAAATATCAGATGCCTCCAGTAATTCCAATGTTTTTTCTGCGGAAGTTGGAAAATCAAAAAACCATCCGGCATCTCTTGCACCCCATCCCACGGTAATGGTCTGCAGCTGAATTGGCGGAACAACGTTAAGCTCCAAGCGCCTGTCTGGATAATATATATCATTAACCTTGATGTCACTAATATTCCCTTTATTTATGGTAACTTCTCCATAGCTGCCCGGAAATCCGCCCGTTGGCCTGATTTCTGATTGGTTCTCAAATAGTATAATCATCTTACGTTCACCCGGTTTTTCAAGAAAATCAATAACTGCTCCCAAGCCATCATTAACGGTTGAGACGTTTCCAAAAACTGACAGCCTTTGGCTTAGTGAAGGGTTGGTTTTTTCAAAGTAGGTGTTTATATCAATACCGAACTCGGAAAAACGGCTTAAGTCTGAATGTATACGCTCCAAAATTGTCAAAAACTCTTCTCCCCCATTGTTAAATACAAGACTAACGTCAAAGTCTTTAAGTTCTTTTAGGTCCCTTGCCGTATCTTTAACGGTTATAAGCAGACCTACAACGCGCTTAAAGAATGTTGTTGCTTCTTTTATGGAGCTGGAAATTGATTGATAGCTTGATGATGATTGTGCTTCAGCGGTTGTGCGCTTAACTATCAAACTATCTAAAATAGATGCATTGGAATTAGACACCATGCGCCCGTATCTAACCGCGCTGATAATTTTTTCCGGAACATTAAGGCGATACACGCCATATACACCGCTCAACATCACCGCAATCACCAGAACTGTCACCAATGCTTCATTTGAAAACTTTTTATTTTTAGCCGGTGACTTGTCTGCGTCGGGCTTATGAACGGAACGCCTAATATCGTGCAAAACAAAATCAATATTTTTTTTACGGTCTGGCTTCATATGTAAATAACTTATATTTTTATCATACGGCTGTAGGGTCAAAAAATAAAATAAGCAAAGTTCTCATAATAATCTTAGCATCTAGCAATGGTGAAACGTGTTTAATATAGAATGCATCAAGCTCAAGTTCCTTTAAAAAGGGTAAACTGGACGCGCCGTTAACTTGAGAAAGACCGGTTACTCCGGCTCTTGCCATAAGCAGGTCTTTATATCCGTTAGGATAATGTACAACCTCGCCGGGCTCGTGCGGGCGCGGACCCACAAGCGCAAGCTCTCCCTTTAGTACATTCAAAAGCTGGGGAAACTCATCAATGCGAAACTTGCGTAATAAGCGCCCAACATTCGTAACACGCGGATCATGGCGCATTTTGAAAAATGGCCCATCATTGCGTTCATTATATTTAAGCAGTTCCGGCTTCTCATTTATGGCATTTTTATTCATTGACCGAAACTTATACACATGAATTAGCTTACCCTCACTTACTCTATCAAGCTTAACAAACACGCCGCCGTTACTGTTGAGTTTGATTGCTATTGCTATAAGCGGGATAAATGGAGACATAAGCAAAAGGCCCACGAGGGCGCCGAAAACATCAACTGCTCTTTTCCAAATAGGATAAGTCACGTTAAAATTATAACATGCCTCTTGGAAGTAAAATCTTTTAAAGTTTACACAATGCACAACATTTCAACCATAATATTGTCTTGCAATGACAGGGAGCTTCTTAAAAATTGCCTTATGTCAGTCCCGCGTGACGGAGATGCATTCAAAAATGAAATTATTGTTATTGATAACGGTTCATCTGACGGAACCATAGAAATGCTAAGCAATGAATTCCCGCACGTAAACATAATACGGAACCAAAATAACATTGGAGTCGCAAGAGCGCGAAATCAGGGAATTAGAGCTGCGGGTGGCGATTATATACTGATGCTTGATTCCGATACGGAGATAAAAAACAATGCGCTTGAAATACTCCTAAACTTTATAAAATCCAATAAAGATATTGCCGTGGCTGGTCCGAAGCTTTTGTATCCAAACGGCTCAGATCGGAAGAGCGTCGTGTAGGGAAAGAGTGTAGATCTCG
>CAJVWL010000020.1 GCA_913009745.1 uncultured bacterium
TTTTTTTTGCAAGCAGAAGACGGCATACGGGATAAAGGAATGTGACTGGAGTTCAGACGTGTGCTCTTCCGATCTATCTGGGCTGAAAGCGTCTGAAAGAAGTTTCTCCTCCACCCGAAGATGCCGTCTTCGTCGGAAAGCTTAAATAGTCTTTTAAAGAAGGGATAAAGATAAACGATTCCAAGTAGCGCGGTGAATGAAAGCTGGAATCCCAAATCAAAAATAAGCAGACGCGGATTAATTAAAATCATAATTAGCGCGGTAATTGTTATTGCGTTCCTAAAACTATAGAGGCGGCTTTGCCGTTCCGCAAGAAGCGCGATAATCCCCATAACTCCTGCGCGCACAACAGATGCCTCCGCTCCGGTCATTATTACGAATATAGGAATCGCTAAAAGACTTATATAAAACGCTTTTCTTCTTTGAAAGAAATATGCCAGAAAATTTGACAGCATAATCCCTATAATCGCGACGTTGTATCCTGAAAGCGCGACGATATGAGTTGTCCCGCTTTTTCGCAGCGCTTCCTCAAAATCATCTGAAAACTCTGCTCTTTCTCCGAAAAGCAGACCGGACATCAACGCAGCCTGTCTTGGAGGAAGGGCTTTTTTAAGATTGACCGTTAGGCTTTGTTTGACCTTGAAAAGCTCTTTTTTTAAGGAGCTTCCCGTATCTTGCCTTGAAACGGTTATCTTCGGAAATGAAGAAATATTCAAGCGTCCAGTCGGAGATTTTCTCACGACTCCGGCAACATTAACAACATCTCCGTAATGAAACTTAGGCAGTTGGTCGGTGTATATTCTAACTTCGCCGATGCCTGGACGCATAAGCTTAACTTCAAGTTGTTGGCTTTTGAGGCCGTATTTCGGCTCACGAAAAACCGTCCCGACAAACGATGTATCTACATTAAGGTTTATATTCGCTCTATGAGTTACTGCATAAAAATTAAAATAAAAAAATCCAAAAAACGCTATAAACGTAAAAAATACTATAATGCGTTTATGCGTTGAGAATAGAATAGACGCGGCTATAATAACAAGCAAGATTGTTATCCATACGCTTATATCTAAGCTAGCCGCGGCAATGCCTATAAGAAAAAATAATGCGGTATAAAATGCTTTGTCGTGGATTCGCACTAAAAATCTATGCCAATTTTTGCAAGTTTTCCCTTATTGAATGGGTGTTTAATTTCTCTCATTTCGGTTGCCAGGTCAGCTCTATCAATAAAGCCCTTTGGCGCGCCTCTGCCGGATAGAATAATAAGGCACTCTTCTGGAATTACTCTTACGGCATCTAATACATCTTTTACCCTAAGCAGTCTTAACGATACCGCAACATTTATTTCATCAAGGACAATTACATCCCATTTGCCGCCTTTCAGCTCTTTTTTAAAATACGCAAGCGCTTTCTCTGCGGCCGCTTTGTGTTTTCCTCTCGGCAATTTATCGTCCAGAATTCCCACAAAGCCTAATCCCATCTTTTTCAGTTTAAAAACTCCGTTTCCAACCCTTTTCCCTGCGCTTGGATTAGTGGACACATCAACAAAGTCTTCTCCGGAACTCCACGGACCCTTTATAAACTGTATCATCAGCGCGCGTTTACCCTGACCGACAGCGCGTACCATCTGTCCGAGAGCCGCGGTTGTTTTTCCTTTTCCGTCCCCTGTAAATACAATAAGCATGATTAGTTTTAATTTTAGCAGACGCCAAGTTTATTAAAAATAGAATACCTGAATTAATCCAGGTATTAATCCAAGAGTTTACTCAGGTATTAATTCTCAATGATTCCTCCTCCTAACATTTTTCCGTTTTTGCTATAAAAAACTGCGGATTGTCCGGGAGCAACAAATTCCTGCGGTTTATTAAAGGTTAAATTATAACTATCACCCGCAATCTTAGAGAGCTTAGCTTCCCTCAACGGCTGGCGATAACGGATTCGCACAAGCAATTCCTTCGGAAGGTCTTTGTCGGAAATAATATTCACACCCGAAACTTCTATTTCTTTGCGATAAAGGATTTTGTCATCTCGTTTCGCAAGAACAACCGTATTTGTATCAACATTCTTATCCGCAACATAATATGGCTCGTTACCCGAAATTCCAAGACCATGCCTCTGTCCTATAGTATAAAAATGCGCTCCTTCGTGCGTGCCCATTATATTTCCATCGGGTCCAACGGCATCTCCCTTGGTAACCGGCAAATAACCGCCCAAAAAGTCTTTAAGCGATACTTGACCTATGAAGCAAATCCCCTGGGAGTCTTTTTTGTCTGCCGTCGGCAGTTTTACCTTTTTTGCAATTCTTCTTACCTCCCGCTTAGTTAGACCTCCAAGCGGAAACAACACATGCCTCAACAGCTCTTGTGTTAATGTCCATAGAAAATACGACTGGTCTTTGGTCGCGTCATGAGCGGTAAACAACTCATAATTCCCATCGTTTATCTGCATCTTAACGTAATGACCCGTCGCAATATAATCCGCTCCCGCCTGAATTGCTTTATCCAGAAAGAGTCCAAATTTAATTTCTTTATTGCACATAATGTCAGGATTAGGAGTCAGCCCCCTCTTATAGCCGTCAACCATATAGTCAACTACACGTCTCTTATATTCTTTTTCTAAATCAAAAACATAAAACGGAATCTTAAGATGGTTTGCAACCCTACGCGCATCGTCCGCCTCATCAACATCACACCCATTTACGTTCCAGCATCGCAGGTGGACGCCGACCACATCAAACCCTCCAAACCCTTTTTGGGCCGGATGCCCGGTTAGTTTTTCAAACTCATCAGGTTTTGCTTTTAATAGATACGCGGCTACGGACGAATCAACTCCGCCGGAGAGTCCAACGAACACAGTGTTATTCCGCGCGTTTTTAGATAATTTTTCAATAGTCTTTCCCATTTTCTTAATACAGAATTATCAGAAAGAGAAAGATTGTCAAACCGTAATGTTGCGGGACGGGTTATACACGTTCAACATATTCGCCCGTTTCGGTGTTAACGCGTATTTTGTCTCCGGTTTCAATGAACAACGGAACGTTTATTTTCGTCCCCCCCTCAATTGTTACCTGCTTTGTGCCGCCTTGTGATGTATTACCGCGAATATTTGGCGGAGCTTCAGTAACTTCATATTCATATTTAACGGGGAGTTCAATATTAATAATCTCTTTCTTGTCGTCACCTCCAAACAACAGCGCTACTACGTTCATTTGCGGTCTTAGAAAAATAGCGTGATCTCCCACTATTTCTTCATCCAGTTTAAAGCGATTCCCCTTATTGCCCTGCTCGTTAAACCAATATTCTTTGTTGCGTTTATATGCAAACTCGGCGTTCATTTTATCAACACCGGCTTCTTTTATATTGTCAGATGATTTAAAGTTGCGAGTCAATATCTTGCCGTTACGTAAATTTTTTAACTTCGTCTGAACAACTGCGCCCCCTCTGCCCATATGAAGGTGTTTTACAAGCATCACAAAATATGGGTCGCCGTCAACGATAATCCTATCCCCTTTTCTTAGCTCGTTAATTGTCATTGTCTCTTCTCTTCTTCTTTTTTCGATTCACCTGTATCACTTTTGGGCTTCGTATTATGCAAATCTCCAGCCAGTATATTTTTAAGCTTTTCTTTGTCTATGTCTTTTCTCACCCTGCCTTGCCTTTTCTTACTGGTATCTCTTTTTAAAATCTCAAGCCCCTTCTCCATGCGACGATCCATCTTCTCACTGACGATATCAGCTTCATTCATCCACTCCTCGCGGATTTTTTTATCCACTACTTCTTTCGGAATTCCATAATTTTTGCGCGTGTTCTCTATAATGAGATCTTCAAAGCTTTCTTTTGGATATGGACGAAGGGGAAACGTTACGGCAGAAAATGGCCTTCCGGCAACACCGTCTATCATTAAGCGGATATATGTATGATATTTTGACAAATTTACAAGATCTTCCGCATCAAATGTAGGAAGAAACTCACGTTCCAAAAACTCAGCATCGTCCGCGCCTACGCGAAATAGGACAAATGTTCCAACGTTGCCAAATATCGCATCTCTTACGCTTGTATTGTCACCGACAAGCTGTGCTATGTATTGATGAGCTAATGTTAAGTTCAATCTATATTTCCGCGCTTCGGATAAAATATTCGCGAATGACTCCGTGGAAAAGTTCTGGAATTCGTCAATGTATAAATAAAAATCTCTTCTATCCTCCTCGTTGGGTATATTCACCCTGCTCATTGCGGCTAGCTGGAGTCTCGTTATTATCATTGCGCCCAAAAGAGCGGAATTATCCTCCCCTATCCTGCCCTTTGAAAGGTTGATGATTAATATCTTGCCCTCGTCCATAATTTTCCTAAGGTCAAGAGATGAGTGCGACTGCCCTATTACGTTCCGGATCAATGGATTTGTAACAAATTGTCCTATTTTGTTTAAAATCGCCGCTACGGCCTCAACTTCAAATCTTTCCGCATATCGCGCGAACTCATTAACCCAAAAGTTTTTCACTACCGGGTCGGTTAGATTGTTGACTATCTCTTTGCGGTATTTCTTGTCCGATAATATACGCATCACCCCCAACAGGGTTGCGTTTGGAAACTCAAGCAGGGCAAGAAGCGTATTGTTTAGAATATACTGCATTCTTGCAGACCACACATCAGGCCAAATCTTTTCAAAGACCCCCATCATTCCTGAAGCAATAAGATGGTAGTCCTCACCGGCAACCCGTTCTATTGGATTAAATCCTATAGGATTTTTTGTGTCGTACGGATTAAAGTAAATTGTATCGTTTATCCTTTCTTCCGGTATAAAGCGCAATATTTTCTCCGCAAAATCGCCATGAGGGTCAACAACCCCAACACCTTTCCCGGAGAGAATATCATCAATAACCATATTCTCCATAAGCGTCGTTTTCCCGACACCCGTCTTACCTATTATATAGACGTGTCTTCGCCTATCGTCGCTTTTGATGCCGAATTCAACTTCTCCTCCCCTAAAATCGCATTTACCCAATGCCGCTATTTCGTTTTTGTCTTCTGTGTTATTCATAGCCCCTCTTTAATTGGAATCTTTAATCGGAAGGTCCACGGGCGGACTCCCTGTTTTTGATTCTATTAACTGTATCTTTGGCGCCTTGACGCCTATTGAAGGAGGATGAAATAGTGTCGCGAGCTCCTCTACATTAAACATAGATGTTTTTAGCTTCAATTGAAATGGCTGATTTATGCCTTGCGGCATCGCGCGATTTAAATAATTTCTATACACTCGCCTGTTTCTCTCAAGTACAGCTTTGCTATACTTTTTTGCCCCGTTAATTTTAATAGTGGCGCTGCTCTTGTTGAGTTTTAGTGAGTTTAACATTGGGGAGCTATATTGCATAAATGCGCCGGTAACCGCAGTAACATTATCCTCCGTAAACTCATCTCTTTTGTCTATATATATAAATCGCAATATTCCATCAAATGCGACTTTTGACATCTTTTTTTGAACGGCTTTAATTATTTCCTGGTCACCCGGAGAACGTGGAGATGATGATTCCGATTTTGCGTCCCCCTCAACACCCGACCATGTTGGCACGCGAACCGGCGCGGCAACCAAGTTACCAATAAATTCACCTGTAATCCCAAGCGCTCCAGTTTTCTTCTTTGACTTCTTCCCGGTAAGCTCATCTATTGTAGTTTTCGCTTTCTCAATTAGCTCGTCGCCTATTGGCCTTATCAGTAGCTGTATCCATATAAGTTCGTCTTTCTTTAGATTGGACATTACCTCTGCAATCGTAGCCATCGGGTCCATTGCCTTATCTTCTTCTTTTTCCCTTTTTACAGAAACCTCAAGTTCAGGGTATGTGCGGATTGGATATGCGTCATCTTTAGCGAGTATGAAATCACCGCCAAAAATATCATAGTAGTTGTTTGGAAGATTGTGCGGAAGTTCCTTTATATAATCTTCTACTTTTTTAATTTCTATGTTCGGATATTGCGCAAAAAATGCCGCTCTCGCTAAGTTTTCATATTTCTTAGGTATACGAACATAAAAGTGAATACTGTGCGCGTGGCCAACCATCTCAAGAGATATCCAGTCTTCCACTACTCCGCTTAGCCACCTTTTCTTCAATTTTATGCCATTGCTGTATATTCCGTGAAGCGACACAAAAACCTGTTCCATCGCGCCGATAGACTTAATGTTATGCTTTGGCATGCTTATCTCAAGCATAGTCCACTCTATTTTTCGTATATGCTTGTCTATAACATCAATAATCCAGAATTCCCTGAATACTAAAAAAATAAGAACAGGGAGAATAATCCACCAGAAAGATATAAAACTTGTAAGTAATTGACTCGGTAATCCTTGAATCATTTAAGGGTATAAACACCTCGCCCCACTAAAATAAACCTCGGATCTCTAATAAGCTCGTTGTGAACCGTAGCGGGAGCACGCTTTTTATCACTAAAACGATTTACTCCGTTCGCAATTTCCCTAAAGTGCAGTGGTGTTTTCGCGTTTTCCAAGACGAGATATACCTTGTCTTTAACCGTTTTTGGGTTAACTCTCAGCCAGCTGTCCAACCCCAAGTCGCCATACGGACCCACGCCAAACTTCTTATATAGGGTAAGTGCGTTTATAATTTCCGCTTCCGTGAGCTTAAACTTTGCGGAAGCCGCGCTCAAAAACTTGTCAAAATCATCATCTTTTGACGCATTCAATTCTGCCACAACATCTTTCGCCGTTTTAAGTTTCTCCGGCTTATCATACCAAGCTACATTCCAGTCCTCATTACCGTTTGCAATATTCGGCCACCCAATTGCCTTCGCTATAAAATGCAGTTTATTATAAAATTCGCCATTCTTGTTAGATCGGAAGAGCGTCGTGTAGGGAAAGAGTG
>CAJVWL010000021.1 GCA_913009745.1 uncultured bacterium
ATATACTATCTATATACTAATGCCATCTCTATAGAGATGGCATGGGAACAATGTGGATTGGCATATTCTTAGCTCGGGGGGTTAAAATTCTCACACAGGCACCCTATAATGAAAACCATGCCAAACGGACAATTTAAAGAGATAAAAAAACAAACCCTATTTGAAGCGGAAGAGGAGATTTTAGATTTTTGGAAAAAAAATAAGATATTTGAGAAATCTCTCAAGAAAAACCCCGAGGAGAAAATCTTTTCTTTCTATGACGGTCCCCCGTTTATAACAGGACTTCCAAGCTATGCAACACTCCTCCCAAGTATCGCAAAGGACATAATACCAAGATACAAAACGATGAAGGGCTTTAATGTCCCGAGAGTTTGGGGATGGGACGTACATGGCCTGCCTGCGGAAAACCAGGTTGAGAAACAACTCGGACTAAAAGCCAAGCATGATATAGAAGAGCTTGGAATAGATAAATTTATTAGGGCATGCCGTCTGTATGTCTCTGACAGCTCTACGCAATGGCGATGGTATATTGACCACGTAGGCAGGTGGGCTGATATGGATGGGGCATATCGTACCGACAATCTAGAGTATATGGAAACCGTAATATGGATATTTAAAGAACTCTACGAAAAAGACCTTATATATAAAGGAAGGCGGGTGTCGCTATATTGCCCGCGCTGCGCAACTCCGCTGTCTAAATTTGAAACAACGATGGACCAGGGAAACTATAAGGATGTTGAGGATGAAACCGTAACTATTGCGTTCAAGCTCAAGAATAAGAAAGACACATCCATGCTCGCATGGACCACTACTCCGTGGACACTTATGGGCAATGCGGCGCTCGCGGTGAGTCCGGACATAAACTACGCAACCATTACGGACGGTAATAAAAAATATATCCTTGCAAAAGACGCAATTGAAAGATACCCAGAGTTCAAGAGGTGGAAGGTTGTCAAAGAAGAACTCGGGAAAAAACTTGTAGGATTGGAATATGAGCCATTATACAAGCCTGACTTTGACGCAAATGCCGAAAAGGATTTCCATATATACGGAGCTGACTTTGTGTCAATAGATGAGGGCACCGGAATAGTCCATATGGCTCCCGCTTTCGGTGAGGATGACTTCAATTTAGGGCAGAAAATGGGAATTTCCGCGCCATTGCACATTGATGACGAAGGAAAGTTTTTGGACAGTATACCGTATGAATGGGCGGGAGCGTATTTCAAAAAAGCTAACAGACTCATTGCGGATGACCTGAAAAAACGCGGTATCTTAGTAAAGACAGAAAAAATAGTTCACTCATACCCGCACTGCTACCGATGCGGAACTCCGTTAATCTATAAAGCGCAGGAATCGTGGTATCTGAGGATAGACCCGATAAGAAAGGAGCTTCTGGATACAAATAAAAAAATAAAATGGGTGCCCGAACACTTCGGGAGTGGAAGATTTAAATACAATATAGAAAACGCGCCAGACTGGTCGCTGTCGCGAACAAGGTATTGGGGAACTCCTCTTCCCGTATGGGAAACCGAGGACGGCGAGAGAATTGTTTGTGGTTCAATAGAAGAAATTGAACGACTCTCCGGCAAAAAAATCACAGATTTGCACCGCCCGTTAATTGATGACGTTGTACTCACTACTCCGTCCGGCAAAAAGGCGTACAGGGTAAAGGAGGTTCTTGACTGCTGGTTTGAGTCAGGAGCGATGCCGTATGCGCAAAGCCACTATCCGTTTGAGAATAAAAAGACTTTTGAGATGGGTTTCCCAACGGACTTTATTACCGAGTACACCGGACAGCTCCGCGGATGGTTTTATTATCTTCACGTGCTGGGAAACGCCCTAAAACACAGCAATGCGTTCAAAAACGTTGTTGTCACCGGCGTTCTTATGGGAACTGACGGACGCAAGATGAGCAAGTCTTACGGCAACTATCCGGACCCAAAAACAACAATGACAAAATATGGCGCCGAGAGCCTACGGTTATATTTTATGGGAAGTAAAATTATGAGCGGGGAAGACCTGAATTTGAACGAAGAAGATATTCGCGAACAGCACGGTCTTTTGAAAATATTATCAAATTCTTATAAATACTTTATAACCTACGCAAATCTACATAACTGGCATCCGGCAGAAACTATAAAGTCGGAACACGCATTGGACAGATGGATTAACGTCCGGCTTGAACAATTTATTAAAGAATACAGTGACTCGCTTGATGAGTTTGATTTTGTTACATCTACGCGCGCCATCAGGCCGTTTATAGAAGACCTATCAACCTGGTATATTCGCAGAAGCCGTAATCGTTTTGTGGCAGGAGACACCGATGCGCTTGGAACGCTCTATAACGCACTGATTCGCTTTTCTATTGCCGTTGCGCCGACTCTTCCGTTCTCGGCGGAGACAATGTATAGGAATCTTAAACCAGAGAATTCTCGGGAGTCCGTTCACCTTGAAGATTATCCGGAGGCTGATGAAAAACTAATATCCAACAACGAAGCCCTATTAGAGAATATGAAGCTTGCGCGAAGCGTAGCATCGGCGGCGCATACACTGCGTTCAGAAATAGGCCAACCTGTTAGGCAAAAACTTGGAACGCTTATACTTGAAAACTCCAAGGGAATAGAAAAAGACGAAGCGCTGATAAATCTTTTAAAGGACGAGGCAAATGTATTGGAGATAAAATTTAACGAACGGCCGGGGAAAACCTTTGTTTCAACGGAAATTGAAAATATTAAAGTTTCGCTGGACAAAAATATAACTAAAGAGCTGGAGAAAGAGGGGGTTTTTCGCGAACTTACAAGACAGCTGCAGGCGGCACGCAAGACAATGGGACTCAATGTGGGACAAAAGGCGGTGCTTAAATATGAAGCATCTGATAAACTTGTTGAGTCTATCATTGAAGAACGCAAAGACGAACTAAGTAGGGCAACGAATTTTTCTGAAATTAAAAAAGGAAGCGGAGAGTCGGAAATTCTAAACGGAAAATTGAAAATTAAGATTGAGGTGTAATATGCCTGTTCGTCTTTCTCGGTGGTTTATATATAATTAGACTATGAGTAATAGTAGAACACAGCGAAAGACCAGAAAAAACACAGATGTTCTGATGATTTCTCAGGATACTTATATATCTCGCCTTTTCTCCGGAAGGATTACGAGGGTGAATTATCTTTTTGGAAACATTTTTCTCTCTACCGGCGTATGGATACTGGCAGTAGTATTATTCTCTGCAACATTATCATTTAGTGAAATGGCTTCCTTTCTGTTATATATTTTTTCGCTCGCGTTAATAATTTTCTATAATATCTCATTTGCCGTAAGGAGATTTCATGACATTGGAAGAAGCGCCTACAATTTACTCTGGCTTCTCGTTCCATTTGTAAGTCTATACTTTTATGTAGTTCTACTATTCAAGAGTGGCGAGAGAAAAACAAACAAATACGGCGAAGATCCGGAAAGAAAGCTATGCATACAAAATCTTTTAGGCATCCTGCCTAAAAGATAGAATAAGGAAACGAGTAAAACTATAGATATCATCTTGCTATAGCAAGATGATATCTATAGTTTTTTATTTATCCTCCAGTAGACTAAATTTGCGAAACTCCCCCTCGCTATATCCCCTTACATTCTCAAGTGCGTCTTCTATGCTTATTCCCGAAATAAGCGACTCTAATGACCAGACGACATCTCCGTGAGAGATAATGAGAATATTTTTTCCGCTATAGAGGTTGTTTACCTCATCCAAAAAGTTTTTGACACGGCCGTATACGTCCGCCAAGGTTTCACCGCCCTCGGGTTTCTTCGCAATTCGCTCTTCATTGTTCTTGAAGTATTTATAATATTGCATAATAGGCCTGCCGTTAAAGACACCAAAATTTCTTTCTACGAGGCGTTTGTCCGTAAATATTTTCACGCCTATGATGCCGGAGATAATTGACGCCGTCTGCATTGTCCTCAAATAGGGAGAGGTATAAATAACGTTTATCTTCTCATCCAAAAGCTTCTCTCCCGCCAGCTTTACCTGCTCTCTGCCGATATCGGTTAATTCAGGATAATCGCCGTCACCGTCCTCGGGAGTAGATAAAACTCCGGCGACGTTGTGTGTCGCCTCTCCGTGACGCATAAGAAAATATGTATTGCCGGAATAGTCCATATTCTACATTCGTTCTATAACGCCAATACCCAAGAGGTTCAGCCCCGTACGCAAGACATTGGCCGTTGCGTTTATTAAGTTCAAACGGGTATTTCTGATTTCCGGTTCCGATTTTAAAACGGGCTCCTTCTCATAAAAATTGCTTGCCATTTTTGCTAAGTCATAAATGTATCCCGCAATATAATTCGGATAGTTGTTTTCTATGACAGATTCTATAATTCCGGGAAATTCTGCAAGCTTTAAAATAAGCGCCAAGTCTGCCTCATTTTCAATAGAGCCGAGTTTATAGCTTGGAAGTCCTCCAGCCTTTCGCAATATGCTTTTCAATCTTGCGTATGTGTATTGTATGTATGGGCCGGAGTTACCGGATAGAGAAAGCATTTTATCCCAATTAAATGTGATGTCCGACACTCTATTTTGAGAGAGGTCATTATATTTAATCGCGCCCACTCCGACCGTTTTCGCAATCTCATCCTTATCGGCGTCGCTCAAGTCTGGCTGTTTGGCTTCTATTATATTCCGCGCGCGGTTAATCGCCTCCTCAACTACCTTAAGCAGGGATATGTGCCGTCCCTCGCGGGTTGAAAGCTTTTTTATATCTTCCGACAGGACAAGGCCGAACTTAATGTGTGCGGGGATTGACTTATCAAGCCCAAGAATATCGGCAATCGCGAAAAGCTGCTGAAAATGCAAGCTTTGTCCGTTATCTACAACGTAAAGGATTTCTTTCGGCTTATATTTTGAAATTCTATATTTCAGGTTGGCTATATCGCGCGTCAAATAAAGCGTGGCTCCGTCCGACTTCCTAATAAGGCCCGGCGGTAAATTAAACTTATCAAGGGGAATAATGATTGCCCCTTCGCTTTCTCTCGCAATACCGCTTTTTAGAAATTCATCAATGAGGGGCTTTAAGTCTTTCTCGTAAAAGCTCTCTCCCTTCCATATATCAAACTTTATCCCAAGCAGATTATAAACGTTTTCAAGGTCTTTTAATGATTCCCTCCTGAACCATTCCCATAGTTTTCTGTTTTCCTTATCTCCGTCTTCAAGTTTTTTAAATTCCTCCCTTCCTTTTTCTTCCAATTCTGGGTTTTCCTTCAACTCGCGATGGAATTTTACATACAAATTATTAAGTTCTTCTATTGGATTGCTCTCTATCTTGCTTTTGTCTCCCCATAGTTTATATGCGGTAATCAGTTTTCCAAACTGGGTTCCCCAGTCGCCGAGATAATTCCAGCGCAATACGTCATATCCGTAGAAATCGTAAATATTGGCGAGGGAATCCCCTATAATCGTTGAGCGCAGGTGCCCAATGTGCATTTGTTTTGCAATGTTTGGCTGAGAATATTCAACTATAATTTTTCCTTTTGGCTTTTTGTTAGGTTTTCCCCAAGACACACCGGCGTCTGCGATTTTTTTGAACTCTTTCTGTATAGCTTTAGGGGTAAACCACATATTAATGAATCCCGGTCCCGCTATCTCAATCTTTTCAAAGAAGCCCTTAGGGGCTTTTTCGTTCAGGTGCTTTTTCAGCTCCTCTGCCGCGTCAATGGGGCTTATATTGCCCTTACTTGAGAACAAAAAAGCCGCATTGGTGCTTAAGTGTCCCCTGCCTGATATCTCCGGAGGGGAAAGCTCAAATGCGTCATCGCCAATTTTCTCGCTAAGCAATGCTTTAACTGCGCTAAACATATTTCTATTATGAGGTGGCGTTTATGGATTGTCTAACTTATATTACGCCCCTTGTGGGGTTATACTGAATATTAATGAAAGTAATAGGAAAGAATAAACGTGCATATTTTGATTATAAAATCCTTGAAACACTGGAGGCGGGTATTGTGCTTAAAGGATTTGAAGTGAAATCCGTTAAATCCGGCAGGATTAACCTGGGCGGAAGCTATGCTGTTTTGAAAAAAAATGAAGTCTGGCTTATCGGTGTAGATATTCCGCCGTATCAGCCAAAGAATACTCCGAAAGATTATGATTCGCAGAGAACAAGAAAGCTTCTTCTGACGGAGAAGGAAATAAAAGAACTCATCGGCAAAACAAAGAAATCCGGGTTGACACTGCTACCCTTGCGTGTCTATATTAAGGGGCCTTTTATAAAGGTTGAGCTCGGTCTCGGAAAACACAAAAAGCAGGCAGACAAAAGAGAGGTTATCAAGAAACGAGACTCGGACAGAGACATCAGACGAACCTTAAAAGGATAATATGGGGATGATCGGCATTGACGAGCTTATAACCGTAGAAGTTGCACGCAGAGCCGGATAACTCTTAAAACTTTCCAACAAATACGTGTCAACAAACGCGTACCGGCGCTAGCATACGCTTAGCGCCTGCCGCCTCTTTAGCGCTTGACTGAAGAGGACCGGCATCATACTTCAAGCTTACTTCAACTCTACGACCATGGTGTTGAAGGAAACGCATCGGTCAAAATGTTTAGATTTTTTGTTTGGTTTTAGTCTAAACATCAAAACAACCAAACTATGCCTGTAGAGACTTCTATGCGATTTGTTCGGACGCGGGTTCAATTCCCGCCATCTCCACAACTTGACCCATTGGTGTATGTGTGCTATTTAGG
>CAJVWL010000022.1 GCA_913009745.1 uncultured bacterium
TTCCCATTTTTTTACTTTCCAGTTTTAGTGTTTCACGCAAAAGTTTATTTGCGGCAACACCGCCGGCAAGAATGACTGATTTTGCCTTATATTCCCGAACTGCGTTAAATACCTTCTTTTCAAGAACATCAATTGCCGCCTGCTGGAAAGATGCCGCAACATCCGCGCGCAACTTTTTTGTTATCTTTTTATCTTTTAGATAATAAAATACAGCGGTTTTCAATCCGGAGAAGCTGTAGTCGTATGATTTGTGATGTATCATCGGACGCGGAAACTCAATGGCGGAAGGATTCCCGTCGTGCGCCGCTATCTCTATCTCCGGTCCTCCGGGATACTGCATACCCAAAAGGCGCGCTACCTTGTCATATGCTTCACCGACCGCATCATCCCTTGTCTCACCAATTTTTTTCCAAACATCTATCCTTTTTTGAAGTATTAAGATTGTATGTCCTCCGCTAACAATAAGGCCAATGGCGGGAAACGGAATATTCGGCTCATTTTGTTTAAGCGAGAGAAGCGGACTGTATAGGTGCCCCTCAAGGTGATTTACCCCGAGAAGCGGTTTTTTATATTTCCTTGCAAGCTCTTTGGTAAAATTTACTCCCGTCCACAACGCAGGTTCAAGTCCGGGTCCAATAGTTACCGCGAACGCGTCAATGTCTTTAATGTCCCTGTCTGATAATTGAAGGCTATCAAAAACAATCGGAAGTTTTTTAATGTGTTCACGTTTCGCAATCATCGGCACAACGCCGCCGAATGGGCGATGTATTTCTATCTGTGAAGAAACAACATTTTTAAGAATAGTAAATCGTGGTTTTCTCAAGCCTCCCTTCGCCTCAATAACTGCCATTGCGGTTTCGTCACACGATGTTTCTATTGCTAATATTTTCATAGTGTTCTGTGGTGACCCCAGGGAGAATCGAACTCCCGTTTTCAGGATGAAAACCTGATGTCCTAACCACTAGACGATGGGGCCCTTATCCATCTCCTCATAAAGAAGCTCCCTCTTCTTATTATTAGTTTTTAATTCAATCTCGCGCTTACTTGCATCAGTTTTACTCGAAAACTCTTAAGTATGCAATATTCTCCAGGGCCGGTACGGCTTAGTAGAACGAACACCGCCTTGATTGTGTCTTATGAGTCGCTTATCCAAATCCCCAGTCATGCCGATGTATCTTCTACCCCCAGATTCACTTTTAAGCACATATACAAAATAAGTCATATCACTAAAGCCAAAGTTATATAAATAATAGACGCCAACCATACGTTGGTCCACCTTTGGTGGAATGGGGCCATAAAGCCTACCTTGCAAGCTGTGCGGACCTGGGCACGGCATCAATTTACCCTAACCATAAATGTAATTCAAGATAAAGCTGCAATGGGTACATGCGCAAGGTCTTTAATATGAGTGTGTGTTGGTATATTCTAATACATTAGAAAGACGTCGTTTAATACATAAATATTTATTATGATTTCTATTCTTCTAATATGGAGTGATGTTGCGATATTTTTAATGCGAATATTCTTTGGCGCCATATTCATTATATATGGATGGCCAAAGATAAGGAGCCTTAAGAAAAACGCCAAGGATTTTAATAAAATGGGGTTCAAGCCGGGTATCCTCTGGGGGACAATTGTCGCGCTCATTGAGTTTATCGGCGGACTTGCGCTGATATTCGGCTTCCTGACGCAGATTTTTGCTTTTCTTCTTACGGTTCAAATGGCCGTTGCAACGGGTTGGAAAATTAAAAACAAAAAACCGTTCAAGGATTTTCAGTTTGATGTTGCGCTTGTTGTAATAGGTCTCGCGCTAATAACGCTCGGGGCAGGGATATATGCAATTGATAACACTTTCCAATTTTTGTCTTATTTACCGCTGTAATTTTTATGCATACATAAGAGTTTGAATATGCTTTTAAGAAGGACATTTGAAATACTGCCCGGATTCCTATCATGGGGTACGCTTATTCTTATGGTTATTGCGTCGCGCTTTGTCCCGACGTGGACCGCTATCTTTATCATCCTCTTTGATACATATTGGCTCTTCAAGACTATATTTATGTCACTGCATCTCCGCTTTTCATTTAAGAAGATGCGTGAGAATACGAAAATTAATTGGCTTGAGAAGGTCAAAAGCCTTGAGCTCTCCGCGCCTGATGCAGTAGGCGGTTCAAACGCCTCATGGCGGGATGTGTATCACCTCCTAATTTTGCCGATGTATAAGGAGCCGTACGAAATTGTTGAAGAGAGTTTTGAGAGTTTGCGAAAGATGAACTATCCGAGGGAAAAGTTTATCGTAGTCCTTGCGACCGAGGAAAGCGGAGGAGAAGAGGCGCAGATAACCGCAAGAAAAATTGAGAAAAAATTCGGCAATGATTTCTACAAGTTCCTGGTCACAAAACATCCGTTCGGTCTTCCGGGAGAAATACCGGGCAAGGGTTCAAATCAAGCTTGGGCCGCGAAGGAGGTGAAGAGCTTGATAATAGATAAACTAAATATCCCGTATGAAAACATTTTAATCTCCGTTTTTGATGTTGATACGCAGATACTTCCTGATTATTTTGGAATACTTACATATTCTTTTTTGACTGCGCCAAATCCGCAACGCTCCAGTTATCAGCCGATTCCGCTATTCAACAACAATATCTACGAAGCTCCGCTTCTCGCGCGTGTCGTTGCTTTTTCCGCGACATTCTGGCACATGACACAGCAGGCAAGACCGGAACAGCTCACAACGTTTTCATCTCATTCAATGCCGTTTGCCCCGCTTGCCGAAATCGGTTTTTGGGAGAAAGACGTTGTATCGGAAGATTCGCGCATATTCTGGCAGTTTTACCTGCATTTTAACGGTGACTGGCACGTTGTACCCTTGTTTTATCCGGTTTCAATGGATGCAAATGTTTCGCGTTCGTTTTGGCGCACCATGGGAAACATTTACCGCCAGCAGAGAAGATGGGGTTGGGGCGCGGAGAATATCCCTTATGTTTTTATGGAGTTTATAAAGAACAAAAAAATCGCGCTCAGCAAAAAGATATATTGGGTCTTTCATAAATTGGAATCGTTTCACTCATGGGCTACGACTTCTCTTTTGATTTTTGCGCTCGGTTGGCTTCCGTTGTTTTTGGGGGGTGAGGCATTCAATCAGACACTACTGTCATTCAACCTGCCGTATGTAACGCGAACCATTATGACTTTGGCATCTATCGGCATCGCAAGCTCTGCTGTCTTGGGGATTATATTGTTGCCTCCTAAGCCGAAATGGTTCCGCGGACGCCACTATTTTATTTATTTCATACAATGGGCGCTAATGCCCGTAACGCTTATACTTCTTGGCGCTTTTCCCGCGCTTGACGCGCAAACGCGATTAATGCTCGGAGGCAAGTATCGCCTTGGCTTCTGGGTAACTCCAAAGGAAAGAAAAAAGCCGTTCGGTAAAGTAAACGCAGATAGGCGCAGGGAAAAAGAAGAAAAAAAGAACATAATCCTTTCCCTTTTTGAGAAACAAGAACGTATCACAAACAATGACATAGAGGAGCTGATAGATGTCTCTGACGCATCCGCAACGAACTATTTAGACGAACTGGAGAAGGAGGGAAAGATTACCCAGCACGGTGAAACAGGGCGCGGTGTTTTCTACACAAGAAACGGCTAAAACGCAGGAAAACACTACGTTTTAGCCGTTTCTATTCCAGGTGTATTTTAGAGTTAAACTCTTCAAGATACTCTTTTAGTATTGGGTGGCTTTTCAGCTCCGGGTCTTCTTTGAGTATTTCTTTAACCTTTATTTCAGCCGTCTTTAAAAGTTCCGGATTTTGTATTGCGTTCATTGCAATATCGGGAAGACCGGATTGGCTCTCTCCGAGAAACTCTCCGGGTCCGCGAAGCTCAAGATCTTTTTCCGCCAGCTCAAAACTGTTTTTTGCGGTAATCAGCGAGTTTAGTCTTTTATGCGCCAACTTAGTCTCGGAATCGGTAAAGAGCAAGCAGAAAGACTGGTGTTCCCCCCGCCCCACGCGTCCGCGGAATTGATAAAGCTGAGCCAGTCCAAAGCGCTCGGCGCCCTCTATCATCATAATTGTCGCGTTGGGTATATCTATTCCAACTTCAATGACGGATGTCGCGACGAGTACATCAATTTTGCCATCCGCGAACTCGCGCATTATCTCTTCTTTGCTTTCCTCGGCGGACTTGGAGCTGCTTTTTGCGGGCATCTTGCCGTGAATCATTCCAATCCTAAGGTCGGGGAACACCCTCTCCGAAAGCTTTTTATATTCTGTTTCAACCGCCTTAACGTCCCATACGGTGTTTTTTGTATCGGGGTTCTCTTCAATTCGCGGACATACAACAAAAACCTGGCGTCCCTTCCTTACTTCTCCGCGTATAAACGCATATGCCTTATCTCTGTTCTCATTTGATACTATTTTTGTGATAATCTGCCTGCGTCCAATCGGCAGTTCATTGATAAGCGAAATATCCAAATTGCCGAAAACGGTCATCATTAGAGTCCTTGGAATAGGCGTCGCGCTCATACTAAGAAAATGGGGAGAAAACTTACCATTTTCGCTATGTGTCAGCTTTGCCCTCTGTTTAACTCCGAAGCGATGCTGTTCATCAACGACGATAAGACCGAGGTTTTTGAATTCAATATTTTTTTGAAGAACGGCATGCGTTCCAATAATGATTTTAATGCTCCCCGCCGAAATATCCTTTATAAGCTCCTGTTTTGTTGTTTTTGTCTCGGATTTATCGCCATAGAAAACTCGCGCCTCCTTGGATGTTATGAGTCCGATGCCTCCGGTAAATGTGCGAAAGAATTTTGACAGAGTTTTATAGTGCTGTCTTGCGAGTATCTCGGTTGGCGCCATAAACACACTCTGGAGCATATTCGGTTTGTCTGCCGTGATTACTGCGGAGATGCCAGCAACAATTGTTTTGCCGGAGCCGACATCCCCCTGAAGCAAGCGGTTCATCGGATGCCGTTCTCCAATGTCACCGAGGATTTCATCAAGCGCCGTTCTTTGCGAATCGGTAAACTCAAACGGCAGACTTTTCAGGATGGCTTCTATATATTGCGGTTTTGACGTGATTGCGGTTGCGGTTTGTCTTTTTAACGCGCGTTTTTCAGATTCATTTTTTAATTGAAGCAGGAATAAATCCTGAAATGCGAAACGTTTCTTTGCTAGAGTAACCTGGGTTGTGTTGTCGGGGATATGGATATTATGAATCGCAATATTTATTTCGGGGATATCAAGCTCCTTTAGAATATTTACGGGAATAAACTCCTTCAGTTTTTCCGCTTGTTCTAATGCGGATAATAAAATAAAGCGGATTCCTCTTGACGTTAGCCCCTTTGTTTCCGGATAAATTGGAACGATTCGCGCAGTATGCCTTGGCGTATCTCCATGCTTTATGGTTTGCGCCATCTCATAAATTGGATTGGACATATACAGTTCGTTTTTAGACAAGGCCGTTTTACCTGACAAGTTTATTAGCTTGCCTTCTTTTAGAATTTGTCCAATATACGGCTGATTGAACCACACCGCGCGGATGGAGCCGGTTTTATCCGCAACAACAATTTCTGTTATAAACATTCTTCTTTTGAATGTCTTTGTCTGGCGAACTTTTTGAATAATTCCCTGTATTGTTTTTTCATCGCCGGACTTTAGGTCAATTATGTCAGACATTTCACTCCAGTCCTCATAGCGCGCAGGGAAGTGCCACAGCAGATCTCTCACGGTTTCTATTCCAAGCCGTTTTAATTTAGGCAAAAATCGTTTCTGAACACTTGGAACATCTTCAATTGGCGTATCTAACTTTAATTGGGGCATCACCATTATTCTAAGTTTTTAACGCTATATGTCCACTTCCACGCACTATCTAGGGATACAACCAATAGAACTTGACAACTACGCCAAAATATGCTAATGTGCTGATGTTATTGAAAGCATTGCCCCCAGACACTGCAGTAGATGAAAGAAAAGGACTTGACAGATTGTGCTATGTGTGCTACAGTATGCGTGTAAGGTTAAGGAGGAGAAAGTACATTATAAAAAATCCAGCAATTCACCATCGATTTCAGCTCATACATAAAATGTGATTTGAAATCGGTGGTGGGGAATGGAGTTCACAAGCGATGCCAGGCCCGTCAAAGACGGGATACTCGGAAGAGTACAAACTGCGTCATCGCCTCTGGTAGAACTCGCCTCACCACCGCGCCTACTTTTACATAAAAATATAAACCTAGAAGGAGAGAGCTAGGTATAAGCAAAGTGATAATGAATGCTTGTATATTCTCTTCTTGAGGGAAGGAAAGAATATACGAGCATTTTTTGTTTGGACCGCCCGAAAAGATTCAAACTCGTTGGGAGAATAATGGAGAGGGGGAAGCCGGAGCATCAAGTAATTAATTACACTCACAAGGCATCCTCTTCATTATTCTCCTCATAAGTTTCCGAACATAGATAGATGTTTTAGGAACAGGAGAAAGAAAGTTCTTTGAATCGTAGAGATCGGAAGAGCGTCGTGTAGGGAAAGAGTGTAGATCTCGGTGGTCGCCGTATCATTAAAAAAAAAAATACAAATCCATAGCATGTCCGCGGTGTCTTCATTATCCACTGTTCACAACTCGCGTATTATCACATCTATCTTCATACTTCACAGTTCTATCTTT
>CAJVWL010000023.1 GCA_913009745.1 uncultured bacterium
CGTCCGGCTCAGAAAAAAAGTATTAAAACAGTAGGCCGTAAGTTTATTTACCAGACACTTCCCGCGGGAATATACTGCTTGATAATCTGGTGAATTGTTTTTAAAAAAAGTTGGAGGGGGGGTCTCTCGCCTCGGCGAGAGACCCCCCTCATTGGTGGTAACGTATCATTCTAGGTTTGATGCCTTGAATAATGTGCATCCACCATTGCGCTGCATACAGCGCAGTTGTCCACGATTCTATTTGCCTTGATGAGAGACATGGCCGTGAACTCCTCGGAACGACCGAGCCGGAGAGCGGTTACTACATCTGCGTCCACATGGATGTGCTGATGCAAGTCTGCAATGATGAACTCCATGAGCTTCGTTTCTAATACGCTGATACAAGACCTCCTTTTCTGGTCTATGTCTATATATCACGTCATCTTAAATATTGTCAATTACAGAATGCTTAACGCTATGAAACACTCAACAGTCTATTGTAAATAGTGTATAGTTGTATTTATGGCAAAAAGAGATACGGGGGTAGGAAAAAGAAAAAAATCACGTTCGCACAAGACTAAAAAACGTCTTGCGATAAAACGTGAGATGCTCGCAAAAAAAGCAAGCAAAAAGAGTAGGTAAATCCCCGCAAGGGGATTTTTTGCTGCCAAAACAAAAAAGCAGTACAGAAAAAGGCGGTGTCGTGTTTCTATAGTCCTCATCTTACTATAGTAAGATGAGGACTATAGATTGAATCCAGGGCAAAAGTTCACCCATATATCTTTTTTTATATTTTACATTGACATTTAATGCGCTATATGACATCATAGTGACTGTCGAATCGAAACTGCGATAAAAAGATAGTCGGGTTTTGTTGTGCAGAATCTCGTATTCGATTGTTTATTAACAAGCAAAATACAAATAAATGAACGAAGGAACAATCGTCCGTCTTACCGATAGAGGATTTGGCTTCATCGCTCGCGATGGTGAGGAAAAGGATCTCTTTTTCCACTCTAACGAGCTTCAGGACGTAGAGTTTGACGACCTGAAGGAAGGCGACAAAGTGACTTTTGAGGTTGCTGAAGGCCCTAAGGGACTCAACGCCGTCAAAGTCAAGAAAGTATAAGAACTCATACATAAAAACAGCCCGGTTGGGCTGTTTTTATTATCTTTTTTATATTGTCGTGTGTGAAGCCCGCTTTATTGGTATAATATAGTCTACATAAAGGTCGACTCAAAACTAGTTATAAAAACACTTAACAAAAATATGATCGGATACATAACAAATATAGAAAAAGACGCTCTGGAAAATGAAAACTACAGGAAAGTTCTATTTACCGCACAGCATAGCCAGCTTGTCCTTATGAGCTTAAAGCCCGGTGAAGAGATTGGAATGGAGGTGCATAAGCTTGACCAATTTATACGCATTGAAGCTGGAGAGGGAAAAGCAATACTTGACGGAGAAGAAACGCATATTGAGGATGGTACGGCTATTGTCGTGCCGGCCGGAGCGCAACATAATGTGGTCAATACCTCGCCGGATAAAGAGATGAAACTCTACACGGTATACTCACCTCCGGAGCACAGAAGCGGCACGATACATAAAACGAAAGAAGAGGCAGACTCCGATGAAAGCGACCATTTTGACGGAACGACGTCTCTTTAATTAAATCGCCTCGCAATATATTTTCATATCAAAAAGGGAAGGACCCGGTAACAAGGCTCTATCCGAACCTTGTTACTTGGGTCCTCAATACCTATCTACACGGAAGCTCCCATGTAGCCAACGAAGAAGTCTTCCGCCTCGGGGCAGATGCGCTTTTCGGCTCCCACCATAAACCCCTTTAGCCACCACATGATCGCCGTATTGGAGCACATTGAGCCCTCCAGCGCGCGGATGATGCCAATGGCTTTTTCTTGGTCTATCTGACCGGTAGTCAACAGCTGTGATATCATTATTTTCCTCCCTTGGGAACAGTTAGACCGCGTTTATGCGCCATACCCCTCTCTCTTGTGGACTACAATGCAAGCCCAAAAGACCTTACCGCAACTTTTGCATTTCAACTGGCAGGCGCGAACACCCTCAAGTGAATAACAGATGATTTTTGACGAACCACCGCATTCAGGACACATGTCCCACCTCGTCGCCTTCTGTTCCTTAACATCAACCATACATCCTCCTTCTCGGATATATCTCCAAACGGTTATGGAAAACTTCAAGCTATTTATTTCAATGAGCTAAAGCTCCTTTCTATATTAGACCCACTTATACTTACTCTAGTCAAATTATATTGTTGTTAAGTTTATAAAAGGTTTTTGAATTCAAGAGTGAAAATCGAAAAACAGACCCCTAAATAGAGGTCTGTTTTTTATATGCGAAGTTATTAATAGCTTCTTTTGGACTCTTGCCTTTGTCTGTGACAATCACGGCACATAATTTGGTCGATTCGCGCGGGGTCGGGGTCAAAGGGAAGTTCCGTTATCGCCGCACCGCACTTTCCGCACTTCCAATCACCCTTATACATCTTCCTGCTAAAATCATTATTTTTATCAAACGCCATTCTTTTGTTTATTTGTGTTTATGACCTTTTAGAAACGAGTAGATTGGCATTTTATAAATATTTATATACCTGCCCCGCTAACTCGGATTTATATCCCTTGTATGCACAAGTATCGTGTAAATTTTTTCTGTTGTCAATAAATTCATGTTAAAATATATTATATTAAAGGTCTGCATAAAACTAAATTTAAAAAATGTCCATATTTATTTCAGATGGGCTAACCTTAACACTAATACGACTTGTCCTTGGGATAGTTATGGTTTACTATGGCATCCCTAAAATAAAGGACTTAAAGGCCAACGCAGATAATTTTGTGAAAATGGGCTTTAATCCGGGTTTCTTCTGGGGAACAATAGTCGCATTGCTTGAGTTTTTTGGAGGTATAGCAATAATACTTGGATTTTATTCCGGGTTGATAGCTATATTTTTTGCAATACAAATGGCCGTGGGCGTCATTTGGAAAATTACAAAAACCGACAAACCGTTCACAGACTGGTCATATGATGTAATTCTGCTTATGCTGTGTTTTGTTATAATCGCGTTCGGCCCGGGATTATACGCAATTACTCCGTTCATATAAAACGAGTAACAAAAAACGAAAAGTTATAATATAAACATAGGCAAAGCTATCTAATTATTCTGGTTTGTCTGGCGATAACCCTAAAATAAAACGTGTCAAATATCTGGCTTTTATTAGCTATAGCAGCATATCTATTGAGCGCAGTCGCGTTTGTTGTAGATAAGCATCTCCTAGCAATCCCTATTCCGAAACCATTTGCCTATGCATTCTGGGTAAGCATCTTAAGCACTCCCGTCTTTTTTTTGATTCCATTCTTTAATATATACGTATCCGGTGTCTCATATTTTATCATTGCGTTTATGTCGGGGCTATTTTTCTTCGCGGCGCTTGTATTGCTCTACAGAGCAATAAGGAAAACCGACATTTCCGTTGCATCAACGCAGGTTGGGGTAATAACCGCAATATTTACATATCTTCTCTCGTTAATCATATTAAAAGAGATAGTCCCCCTGCATAGCGCGATAGCGTTAACGCTTCTCATAATAGGAATGTTGTTTTTGGGGAAAGTCGGAAAAGGAGTTTTAAAATATACTCTTTTTGCAGGCATCTTTTTCGCGCTATCTTTTGTGTTGCTTAAATTGACATTTAATATGTCTGATTTTGTAAATGGTATTTTTTGGACACGTGTAGGATTCATAGGCACCGCAATCTTATCGCTGATATCAAAACGCGCAAGAATAGATGTGGCGTCGTCATTCCATAATGCTCCGCCAACTTCAAAAACATTGTTTATTGCAAATAAAATACTTGCGGGAACCGCTTTTGTATTACTATATTACGCAATTTTATTGGGAAGGGTTTTTGTAATAAACGCGCTTCTGGGTTTTCAGTTCCTGTTTATATTTTTGCTGACAATAATTCTTCATCGCAAGCTTCCGGGAGTGAAAGAAAATCTTAGTAAAAAAACACTATTTATTAAATTGACCGGAATAATCCTAGTCGTATTCGGGTTCCTCGCAATTATGATTCAATAAATTATGAAAAAAGCGTTTCATATTTTTAAAAAGATATTTATATACACAATTATATTTGTTGTATCTCTCTATGCTCTGCTGTGGATATGGAGTTTATTTGTAAAGGAGACGCCAAACAAAAACATAAACTTTGGTGTAACGTTTTCGGAGCTATACGCAAAAGAACTTGGCCTTAATTGGAAAGAAACATATATAGCCGTACTCGACGACCTAAACGTAGAGCGAATCAGAATCCCTGTTTATTGACCAAATGTTCAGCCGGAAAAAGATAAATTTGTTTTTGACGATATTGATTTTCAAGTAAACCAGGCCGAACAGCGAAATGTTAAAATTATTCTTGCAATCGGCCAAAAACTTCCAAGATGGCCTGAATGTCATATTCCGAAATGGGCTGATAAAAATTCAGATGATTATCAAAAGTTTCTGCTAAACTATATCGGAAAAGTTGTCGTAAGATACAGGGATACCAACGCGATATCATATTGGCAGATTGAAAATGAGCCATTTCTTAAAAGTTTTGGAATGTGCCCGCGGCCGAACGCTCGTTTACTTGATAAAGAAATCTCGCTTGTAAAAAGTTTAGATAACAGACCCATTCTTATAACAGACAGCGGAGAAATTGGTGATTGGGTAAGGGCGCGCCGAAGAGGAGATGTGTTCGGCACAACAATGTATAGAATAATTTGGAAAAAAGGTCTTGGGTATTTTCGTTATCCGCTTCCGCCAACTTGGTTTCAGTTCAAAAATATAATTTCCGGGATTATCTCCGGAGGGTTATTTAAACACCAAAAAGTAATCGTTATAGAAATGCAAGCGGAAGCATGGGGACCGTACACAATCCCTTTCATAACGCTGGACGAACAATTTAAATCTATGGATTTTGATAAATTTAAGAGTGCCATTAGCTACTCAAAGCGAACCGGTTTCAATGATATATATCTTTGGGGAGACGAATGGTGGTATTGGTTAAAAACAACCCAAAACCATCCTGAATTCTGGGAATACGCAAAGAAGTTATTTTAAAATTCCGGGGTACTTTTTATAACGCTTACCCGGGCAGAATATGCATATTAAAAGGCCTGCTTGTTTGTCCACCGATAAGAAGCTTTACGTTCGCGTTGAAGTTATCAATATTCATAAGATCTGCTTCTGAAAAAGTTGGCTCAAATTGATTTTTTAGAAACTCCGCATCATCTGCGCCAACTCGGAACGCAATCATAGAACCGACATTGCCGAAGACCGCGTTTCTGATGTCGTCTTCCAGTTGCCGTATAAACTGGTGCGCAATAACAAGGTTTAGTTTGTATTTGCGCGCTTCTGAAAGAATTGTTGAAATGCTATCTGTTGTAAAGCTCTGGAACTCATCCATGTACAGGAAAAAGTCCCCTCTCTGCTCCTCCGGTATATCAACTCGCGAGAGGGCCGCCATTAAAAGCTTTCCAACAACAACAAGTCCAATTAAGCTTGCGTTTACTTCGCCCAATTTTCCCTTGGATAAATTGACGAGGATTATCTTTTTGTTGTCCATTGCGTCCCTAAAATTCAATGAACTTGTTTTTTGGCTAATAATTGGTCTTAGAAATTCATCCGCGACAAAACCATTAATTTTAGACGTGATGTATGGAGCAATATTTTCAAGCTTCGCATCGCCGCCAGCCTTTTCTGCTTCTTTTACCCAAAAGTCTTTTACGGTCACGTTTCTTTCTCTACTAAGCTTATCCCTTCTATAATTTGCATCCGTTAATACCTTAGAAATATCAAGGAGCGTTGGAACCTCATTATCGTAATCATCCAAAAGAAGCATTGCCGAGTTCCTGAAATATTGGTCAAACATAGGGCCCATGGTGTCTGCCGTAAATAACTTCTTAAATATCGCTAAGAGTTCATTGATGACAAGTGTTTTTTGCTCGGGACGTTTTCGGTCAAACTCAAGAAGATTCAACCCAAATGGCTGTGAAGTATCACCCGGATCAAACCACACTATGTCGTCTTTTCTCTCGGGCGGAATACTCGCCAAAACGCTCTGTACTAAATCGCCATGCGGGTCTATCACCGCAACCCCTTCGCCGTTTGCAATATCCTGTCTTATTAAATTCTTCATAAAAGTCGTCTTACCCGTACCTGTTTGTCCAATGATATACATATGGCGCCTCCTGTCATTTGCGCCAATTCTTACAAGGGTTCTATCGCCACGATAAAGATTTTCCCCGAGGATAATGCCTTTATCCGGAAGATTAACCGGAGGCTCAACGGATTTATGCTTCAACATTTTTAATTTCGGAATACCCATGGATGAAACCGGAAAGTGATAAAAACTTGCAAGCTCTTCTGCGCTTAAAAGAGCTGCATTGCGAGGTGCGGGTATTCTAAATGAATAGCGAAATAAAAACTTTCTTATATTTCTCCCCGAAACTTTCTTGAAGGTCAGTGAGTTTCCGTCCGGGTTATTAAATTGCACAAAAGATGCTTCAAGTTCAGAAAGAATTTGTTCAACTCTTTCCTCCGTATCGGCAGAAACAACAAGCCTTATGT
>CAJVWL010000024.1 GCA_913009745.1 uncultured bacterium
GCCAAGTTCGTCATCTTTAAGTTCAATGTTCTTTATAATTTCTTTCGTGAGCTCATGCGCCGAAAACTTTTTTTCTTGCAGTCCATCACGTACGCCTTTTATCGTAAGCCCCGTTACATCAATCATCGTTTCAATTAAAAATATTCGGGACCTTTAATCTTCCATCATCTGACTCCGGAAACTTATCCACCCCTTTCTCAATGCTTCCTTTTCTCGGCTTATCTTCACGAAACACATTCTTTAGATTAGTGCCTCCGATAACCGGCGAAATGCCTTCTGTATCTAATTTTTGAAGTTCTTTAAAATGCTCTAAAATACCACTTAAATCTTTACTGAATTTATTTTCTTCTTCTTTTGTAAGTTGTATTCTCGCTAATTTTGCGAATTTTCCAATATCAAGCTTCATAGAACTTTATTGTAGCAGTATTGTTTTGTCGTCACCAATAAGACTTAGGAACTTTTCTTCATCAATAATTTCAACATCCAGCTCCTTTGCCTTGTTGAGTTTGGATCCCGGGTTGTCCCCCACAACCAGATAATCCGTATCTTTTGCAACGGATTCCGAAACATTCCCGCCTAATTCTCTTATTTTCTGCTTGGCTATATCTCTTGAGATTGAGCTCAAAGTACCGGTTAACACAAATGATTTTCCGCTAAGTTTCTCCGCGCTTACTTCTTGCCCCTCTATTGATATGCCAACACTTTCCAGTTTTTCTAAAAGCTTTATATGCACGTCTTTCCTAAACCACCTATATATGCTCTCCGCAACCTTAGGTCCAATTCCGTCAATTTCCTCAAGTCTCTCCCTTGAAAACCCGCCAAGAACCTCTATGAGTTGTGTTGGTTTATTTATAACGGTGCCGTTTTGCAAAAGTTCCTTTGATAATAAATAGCTCATTTCTTCGCCTATGTGCAATATCCCAAGGCTATATATAAAACGCGGGAGTGCTATTTTTTTGCGTATATTGATTTCGTCAATAATATTTTCTGCTGATTTTATGCCAAACCCGGGAAGTGACGAAATGTCATCTTTTCGTAATAGGAAGATATCCGCAGAATCGGATATTAGTCCATTCTCAATAAATATATCTATTATGCGAGGTCCTAAACCGCGTATATCAAAAGCGGCGCGTGATACAAAGTGGGAAAGTTCTTCTCTAAACCTGGCTCCGCAGTCCGGATTGCCGCACCTGTAAATCGCCCCCTCCTTAACTACTGCAGAGCCGTCTATCGGGCATTGCTTGGGAACTTTAAATTTTTTCTCTTTGCCGGTCCTTAATTTTTTAAGAACTTCTGTTATTTGAGGAATAACATCACCCGCCCTGCTTACGATAACCGTGTCGCCAACTCTCACATCAAGCCTCTCAATCTGGTCAAAGTTATGGAGCGTGGCATGAGATACTTGCACTCCGCCAACATTAATCGGTTTTAACACGGCAACCGGAGTCAGCGCTCCGGTTCTCCCAACTTGGATTTTTATGTCTTCCACTATTGTCGCAACCTCCTCCGGCGGAAATTTATATGCTATCGCCCCGCGAGGGGTTTTTCCGACAACTCCTGCGTCTTTAAAAACTCTTCCGTCGTTTACTATCACAACTATCCCGTCAATTTGCCACGGAAGTTTTTCGCGATGTTTTATCCAATATTTATGGTACAGGAACACTTCATCAAGAGAATCAACGACTTTATTATTTTTATTGTTTGTCTTAAATCCGAGCTTTTCCAGTAACTCATGCTCCTGGGCGTGCTTTTTCAGTCCTAAGTCAGTAACAACGTTATACATTATGGAATCTAATTTGCGTGACGCGGCTATTTTTGGGTCTAATTGGCGTATTGAGCCCGCAGCAATATTTCGTGGGTTTGCATATAATTGTTTTCCTGCCTTCGCTTGTTCTCTATTTATGCGATTGAATTCCTTTTTGGATAAAAATATTTCTCCACGCACGATGAGTCGTCTTGGATATCCGTCACGCAGGCGCAAAGGGATTGATTCAACGGTCTTTAGGTTCTGCGTAACATCTTCTCCTATAATTCCGTCTCCGCGAGTCACGCCTTGGACAAGTATTCCGTCTTCATAGATGAGCTCTATGGCGAGGCCGTCTATCTTAAGCTCTATATAAAACTCCTGCTTTACCCTACGCTTTAGATAGTTCTCTATTCGCTCAAACCATGCAGTTATATCTTCTTCCGAGAATGCGTCATTGAAAGAGAGCATCTGCGTTTCATGACGCACTTTCTTGAATCCATCAAGGGGCTTTCCACCAACCCTTTGCGTTGGAGAGTCAGGAGTTATAAGTTCCGGATACTGCTGTTCAATGTCATATAGCTCTTTTTTTAGTGAGTCAAGAATCTCGTCCGAGATAAGAGATTTATCAAGAACGTGATATGCGTATCTATAATTGTCTATTTCTCGTCTTAACTTTTTGACTCGTTCAACTGCCTCTTTTTTGTTCATAAGATAGTTGTTAAACGCTAAAACGTTATCTCAAACGCCCTCGCTGCCCTCCCGGATTTTCCAATTGAGGTTACAACATTCCCGCCACCTGAAACTACGGTTTTATAAACAGCGCCATTATTCAATGTAACCGGGTTTATATCTCCGCAATCGCGTGCCACGGTTGTTATGGATGGACAATTTGGTGAAATAGCGGTACAGCGAAACTTGTTAAACAGCGTACATTCAATGCCGCTATCTGCCGCATAAATTGCTTTAGCTGAACCACTAGTGTCCGCTGACTGTCTAAGCTGATAAAGCACCATAATTGCCGCGAGCGTTGTAGCGCTTAAAATTGCGCCCGATAGAAGTAATACGGTAAGAAGTAGTACTTGGCCTTCTTGTTTTGATTTTTTTATCATGAATCAAGAATTCTTGAGCTAACGGTTGTTTGCAAGTTAATATTTACACTTTTCTCTCCCGTAACAGAAAGGAGTATTGTAATGCGCGGAGGCAATCCATCTCCGGATTGCGCCCCCATAAGAATGAATTTTAAATTAGACACATTCACATCCGGCGATGTGATCGGTTCGTAATCACTGTCTTGCGAGCATACTGCGGCAGAACCGATACATCTGCCTACACCGGCCGCTTTTCCGCCATCATAAACTATCCTCCTATAGTTCACGGTGTCTCCTGTTGAATTAATAAAATTAAGTGTATCTATCTCTCCGGAAGCGTTAAAAGAAAATCCAAGTCGTATTTCTCGCGCCATTTGTTCAATGGACAATGCCGCATTATCCATTGATACGCTAAAGTTTGTTACAAATCTCTGCGCCCTTAACGCCTGAATAAAAGTACCCGTCGCAAGCGCAATAAGTATGACAAAAAGCGAAGATGACACCAGCAATTCCACCAACGTAAACCCGCTATTTTTGTTTATCGTTCTCATAATTCCTGTCTCCAATCTAAAAAGTGATCTTCGGCTTCGGTGTTAAAGGTTGTCCCGCCTCTGTCATTCCACGTTACACGCGAGACAACCGTAATTTCGTCCTGGCTATTTGTTAATGTAATTATTCTGCGAAAATTTGTAATCTTGGAACCGCTTCCAATGTCATAGCTATATCTCCCCGTCCCGGGGTTATAGTATAGCTTCTTGTTTGCCGACATCGGGTCTACTGCCGTGCTGTTATATTGAACGCCATAACTTCCATTGTTTGACAGACCTTCATTCCACGGCCTGTTATTAATTGTGTTTGCATCCAAAATATTTTTAACAACCTCTATTCCCTCCGAAGCTAAATTCGCGGCAACATACTGATTTGAAGCGACTTTATTTAGGCCTATTGTCTGTGATAGCACGGCAAAAATTCCCAGCAACCCTATGACCATAACGCTCATCGCGACCATTAACTCTATTAAGAGCTGTCCATTATTAGCGCGCCCGGCAGAAATTTTAATATTGTTGTTTTTTATACTACGTGTCATATATTCACTAACGGGTCTTCATTTGTCCGGCCTTGGTAACCGTAACCGTAAAACTATCCGAGCCATCGGCTAGTTTAATGTTGATTGACCTAGACGCGTCTCCGTTGTTTAGTTTTACGTCCGGATTTGGCGGGATAAATACGACGTTTTTTAAATCTGTCTTATTCCTGTCTATCAAAATTATATTAGAGTCCAGGGTCATCTCATTCAAATCACCAAGAAGCCTAACATCGTTACCTTGGTCATATATATTGTTACTTGGACACTCAGCGCCAATTGGAGCTCTGTCCTGAAAAATAAATATCTCTTGTGATGGTTCATCAACATGAACGCCATATGAACATATTTGGCGCATTGACCCGGTAGAACCATACTCTTTAAAGAACGTTTCAATGCTCAAAAATTTTGCTCTTGAGAACATGCTGACAATTCTTGCTTCCGTACTGGTCAGCAAGAAACGTTTACTGTTGTTCCTACTATAGCCAACAAGGATTGACGACATAATCGCAAGCACACTCATAACAACAAGTATCTCAATTAGAGTAAAAGCTTGTGAGGTATGTTTTTTAGCCTTTTTAGTTTTAATAAATGTTAAAAAGCTTAAAATATCCATTAATCATATGGTAACCAAAAAAGAACACCAATGTAACCCCTATAATAATAAACGGACCAAACGGTATGCTGTCTTTCATCTTTTTTCTGTGCGTTATCAAAAGAGTAGAGCCGTAAATTGCGCCAACAACGAATGATAGGATAAGCGCGAATGCTCCGTCGGGCCACCCCATGAGAACTCCTATCGCCGCAGCAAGTTTAACGTCTCCAAATCCCATTGCTCTGCCGCGGCTTAAAAAATATAACAGGCCGAAAAATATGATGCCGAAAAGAATCCCAGCGGCATAGTTTATAAATATCTGTCCGTTGCTGAACTGGAAAATGAGAGCATAGCTGCCAAGCGATGTGCCTCCAACTTTTTCTCCAAATATGCCAAGTCCGCCAAAAAAATAATAAAAGCCAATAAGCGCGAATCCAATCGCAGCTATAAATATATTGAGCTTGTTCGGTATAACCTTAAATCTGAAATCTATTATTGATAAAACAATAAATGTGAGAAATGCTAAAATCCATATCATTGCCGGAAACCCAAAGCCCAATTTCATTGGGACGAAAACAAAGACTAAACCCGAAAGAATCTCAACAACAGGATATTGCAAAGAAAGTCTGTGCCTGCATATACGACACTTTCCTCGTTGTATTAAGAAGCTAAAAAGCGGAATAAGCTCATACCATCTGAGCGTGTGACCACAATAAGGACAGTGAGACCTGCCCTTATTGCTTAATTTAAATCCCGCCTCCGGAGAGTAGCGAAGCCCCAAAACATTTATATAGCTCCCTATTAAAGTCCCAAAGACGAAGAGGAATATATATACTGCCTCTGCCACAGAAGAAAACTAGGTTTATTCGTTTCTAAGAACCGACGCAGTATATAAGCGAAGCGTCAGTACAATCTACCCCAAAAATTTGTCCCGTAAGGTCGCTTCCGAGAGCGCTGTTTTTCTTTTCTAACTTTGCGCCGATAACATACTGAAGATTCTCGGTACCCTCTACTCCATAAGAGTAATTACGATTCTTAACCGGATCGTTTGGGAAAACGGTTGCTATACCCATACCGGTTATTGTGGTTGAAAGCGCGGCCCAATTACCAGGCGTAGCAATAGTACAATTTGCGCCACCGGGATAATGTCCGCATTGGCTAAAGTAAAGCTCAAGGTAGTTCTGGACGTTTCTTAGGTCCCCTACACGCCTTGTGTCCCTTGCTGATGCCTGAAAACCCGTCACTCCGGTCAATACCACCGTTGCAAGGATGGCAATAACCGCAATAACAACAAGCATCTCTATAAGCGTGAATCCTTTATAGTTGTATTTCATAGTGCTTAACATAAATGCCCCTACACGACCTTTGCGTATTATTATAATTATAACCCATTAAAACGTCTGTGCTAAATTGTATATGGGGATAAGGATTGATGCGAACAGACCCCCTACCAATACTCCTATTATAACTATTAAAAGTGGTTGGATGAGCTCAATAAGACCTCCAACTAATCCCTCAACCTCCCGTGTGTAAAATTCCGATATTTTTGAAAGTAAATTATCAATCTGTCCCGTGCTTTCGCCAACGGCTATCATTTGACTAACCATCGGGGGGAAAAACTCCTCGTTCTCCGCCAGAGTCTGCGAGAATAGCCGTCCCCTTCTAACATCATCTGCGGCGCGCTGAAGAATATCGCGATATGTCATACTTCCCATGGCATGACTTGTTATCTCTATTGCCTGCGCTATTGGAATCCCGCCCTTAATTAACACTCCCAAGGACTCCGAAAAACGCGCGACATAAAGCATCTTCAATAGTTTGCTTATAACCGGCGTTCTAAGCGCTATTTCATCAATAAGAGTCTTGCCCTCTTTTGTTCGGAAATAATTAGCAGCAATAACCCCAATTACCGTAATAAAGATAAGCACAACCCACCACCACGTGGCGAGGAAATTTCCGCTACCGAGCAAAATACGTGTAAATACGGGCATTTTAACACCGGCTTCCTTGAAAACCGGACCAATCTGCGGGAATACGACAATTATCATAACCGTACAGATCGGAAGAGCACACGTC
>CAJVWL010000025.1 GCA_913009745.1 uncultured bacterium
TCCGATCTCTTATATTAACTAGGGCTGCCGATGCCGTTGTTGTGGGGTGCGGGAGAATAGGGACGGTAAATGAGTTTACTATTGCGTTTGAAGACAAAAAGCCAATAGGTGTCCTTGAGGGCGACTGGAAAACCGACGAGTTGTTTAGAGCAATACTTGAGCAGTCGCATAGGGCAGACGAATTAAAAGATAAGATAGTATTCTCCGGAGACCCAAAAACACTTCTCGACAAACTCGTTGAGATAATCCAGAAAGAAAAGGACGAAAACTTGCGTTTACAATACGTAAAATAAAAAGGTCGGCAATACACCAGCTATTATGAAAGAAAAATTAATAGGAGAAATCACCCACTATTACAACAAACTTAATGTAGCTACCATCAAGCTTAGCGAGAAAGTCTCTACCGGGGACACCGTTCATTTTATTGGGAGCACGACAGATTTTTCACAGAAGATAGAGTCAATGCAATATGACCACAAAGACATTTCCAGCGGTAAACGCGGACAAGAAGTCGGAATAAAAGTTAACGAACGAGTAAGGGAGGGTGATAAAGTTTTTACGACAGCATAAATAACTTTTTACCCGCGGGCTATCAACAACACCCATCGTTGGCGCGGGAAGGACTTGCGCGCCAATTTATTTCCATCCAAGCCGTGATTTGACTTGGTTTTTTTATACACACTTATCTTTTTGCTTAATTTCAGGATTGCCTAATTTTGTGTTTCACTTTAACTTTATTACATAATGACACTATTTACGGAAATTGCCCTCATTATAGTTGTTGCGTTTATAGCCGGACTTGTGGCATATCTTTTGCGCCAGCCGATAATTATTGGGTTCATAGCGGCGGGTTTTTTTATAGGGCTTTTTGAGTATATACAGTCTGCTCGCGTAGATTTATTTGGGGGCCTTGCCTCAATTGGAATTGCTCTTCTCTTATTTTTGGTGGGCCTTGATATGGACTTTAGTGAATTAAAACACGTTACCATCCCTGCGATTTTAGCCGGCCTTGGGCAAATCCTTTTCACTTTCGGGATAGGGTTTGTTATTGTTTCTGCTCTTGGGTTCTCCGCGATAACATCTTTTTATATCGCCGCGGCCATCACTTTCTCCTCAACTATTATTGTCATAAAGCTCCTGTCAGAAAAAGAAGACCTGGCCAGTCTATATGGAAGAATTGTTGTTGGGATTCTTCTTGTGCAGGACTTTGTTGCGATACTTATTTTGATGTTTGTTGCCGGTATCCATCTTGAGGGCAGCTTGGCAACCGGTATTACGACCGCATTAATTAACATGACGTTACTTGTTGGTATTACGGTTATTGCGTATCGCGTATTGCCCAGAATCCTGAATTTAATAGGGAGGTCCCAGGAAATGCTATATCTTTTCAGTATTGCTTGGGCTCTTGGAATTGCGGCTCTCGCGGCGGCGGTCGGTTTAAATATGGAAATTGGAGGATTTTTAGCCGGGCTTTCGCTTGCAAGCTCCTCCGAACACTTTCAGATAAGCGCAAGACTTAGACCACTGAGAGATTTCTTTATAATCCTATTTTTTGTTGGATTGGGTATCCAGGCGTTCTCGGTCGGCTTGATTTCCCAGTTAAGCACGGCAGTAGTGTTGTCGCTTTTTGTTTTGCTTGGCAATCCGATTATAGTGCTTTTAATAATGGGCTTTTTGGGACATCGCGCGAGAACATCTTTCCTTACCGGAATATCCCTCGCTCAAATATCTGAATTCGGATTGATATTGATTGCTCTTGGATATCGCTTGGGCGACATAACTTCCGCCGATGTTTCCTTGGTAACATTTGTTGGGGTTATTACAATCTTTGCGTCTTCCTATTTTATAGTTTATGGGGATAAGCTTTATGAGCTTTTTAGGCCGTTCGCAAAATATTTTGAGTTTAGAAAAAACCTTATAGAGGAAATACCGAAAGAAACCGCGCTTTCGGGACACATTATTTTAGTGGGTGTCCACAGGATGGGACGAAGCATTCTTGAGGCCTTAAGCAACTCAACAAGCGACTTTGTTGCAATAGACTTTGACCCATTAGTTGTGAAGTCCCTCAACGCCATGAAAATACCGGTGGTTTACGGGGATATTACTGACAAGGATATCCAGGACAGGATTGGGTTGAGTGTGGCAAGCGCCGTAATCTCTACGATTCCTACATTTAAAGATAACCTTGCAATTTTGAATATCGCAAAGAAAAACAAACAAAGAACGAAGATTATTTTAACTGCAGAGAATGAGTGGCAAGCGCACGAACTTTATGATGAAGGCGCGGACTACGTGCTTATACCGCATTTTATTGGCGGTCGTGAATTGGCAAGTATTCTTGGAGAAGACACCTCGCTGAACAATCTAAGCGCTTTGAGAAAAAGAGACCTTAGACTGCTAAGGAATCATACAATTAACTAGAATAAGGTCTTTTGTTCATTCTCTTCCTCGCCCTTTTTTTCGTCTATTGGCTTGCGTGAGTTTTTGTCATTCAAAAATTCTTCAAACCTATCTAGGGCAATTGGGAGTTTTGCAAAATTTAAGCGTAAGTCATCAGAAAACCTCGTTGAGCGCAACGCGGCGGCTGGATGATAGAGTGGTATAAGAAGCTTGTTTTTCCACCATAAAATTTTACCCTGGTCTCTTGATATCTTTGCTGCCGGAATAAAATAGTTCATCGCAAATCTTCCCAAGGTAGCGATTATTTTTGGGTCAATAATTTCTATCTGCTTCATTAAATACGGGGAATATGCCGCAATTTCGCCCGGTAGCGGGTCCCTGTTTTCCGGCGGGCGCCGCTTTACAATGTTTGTTATGTAAACGTTGTTCCGTTTCCACCCAACATCTTCAATTAACTTATCAAGAAGCTTCCCCGCCCTGCCAACGAAGGGTCTTCCGTCACGGTCCTCATAAAAACCCGGAGCTTCGCCGATAAAGAGCACATCCGCATCTGCGTTTCCCTCTCCAAAGACGAGGTTTGCTTCATGCAGGGGCAGTGACGTGTCTTTATTCATCTCCAGCAGCAACTTGTTAAGTAGTTCAGTTTTATTCATGTTTCCGATATTGTTATGTTTTTATTATAACAGGCACAGCCGTTTTGGGTTATACTTTAGAATATGGTTTCCATTCCAAAATATTTAATAAATCTATTCACACACAGGGTTTTTGAATTTTTAGAGCACTGGTATATTGGCAGTTTCAGGATTGTTGGAGAGGTATTATTGGGCATACTCTCGCGTCTAGACAAGACATTTGCGGTAAAAGTCACAATAAGACACTTTTTTGAACCGCTCTACCAAGATAGAACAATAATTGGATATGTATTCGGCATTATTTTTAGGACCGCGAGGCTTATTATTGGGGCGTCAGTTTATTTATTCATTTCAATTATTGTGTTTGGGCTGTACGCAATATGGCTTGCGATTCCCGTCTATTTTCTGGCTAGAATATTTTGGAATTTTAAAATCTAAAAATGCCGGCAAAAAGAAAAAAAGATATTTCAAAAGCGGAGGGTCCATATTTCTATGAGCCTCTTTTGCAGATGGGACAAGGTACGCGCTTTACGGTTCGTATAATAATTAAGGTCTGGCTCGTGGTATATGTTTTTACAACCGCAACCCTGCTTATATCTGATATTCCTTGGCTTTCTTGGCTTGGCGCGCTAAATGCGCTATACCTCGTTGACAGATTACTGCACTACAATCAGCCGGATAGCAATATTCCAAAGGATGGTGGTGGTGGAAATGTTGCGGATTATATTACCCCGCGCGCCAAAAGAGCCATTGTGTTGGCGTATGATAGGGCGTCGCTTTTAGGAGGGGGGGTGATTTTACATATAGCGAAAGTACTTGTTGATACGGCTCCTATTCAAGAACTTCTTACGCGCCTGGAGGTTGACAGGGACGAGTTTGTTACGAAGTTGGATGCGCGCATTTTAGGAGATGCGGCAAAGAAAAGAAATCGTCAAGAATTAATAAATAAAGTTGAGGCTCTAGCGCTTACGGCATATGCAGGCAGAGGGAGATATCAGCGATTCATAGATAGGGTTGATTTGTTTACTTCACTCGGAGATGTTGGTGATGAATCATTTTCAACATTAATGGGTCTTTTTGAGATTAACAAAGGTGGACTCAATCATGCTGCTGTTTTTGCGAGACTTAGGAGGAAAACTATATTCAGCTTGAGGAGACTAAAACAACTTTCAATGCTTCTGCCAAAACCCCGCCGCCCTCGCCACAGGATTATGAATCGTGCCTGGACGGCGAGGCCAACGCCGACGCTAGATATGTTTAGTACGGATTTTACGGATATGGCGAGGTCCATGAGTATAGGTTTTTTGATCGGTCACCAGGATATATACACAAGATTAATTGATATCGTGTCTCGTTCAACCAAGCCAAACGCAATGCTCGTGGGTGAGGCCGGGATAGGGAAGCAAGCCATAATTGAATATTTGGCATCGCAAATTGTTAGAGATCAAGTGCCGGAAGAGTTGTTTGATAAGAGGTTGGTGAAAATTGATATAGGGGGAATAGTCGCAAATGCCGACCAGGCAGAATTGCACGGAAGGCTTAGGAAAATATTTGATGAAATATATAGGGCGGGGAATGTTATTCTTTTTATACCAAACATACACAATTTAACCCAGACCGGCGCATACGGAGAAATGACGGCCGCAAGCGGCATACTTCCCCTAATTGCCTCAAATGATTTTCCAACGATTGGTTCAACCTCGCCAAGGGAGTTCAAAAAACTTATTGAACCAAATAGCCTTTTTAAGGAGGCATTTGACACAATCCGCGTTAATGAGATAACGCCGGAAGATGCCGAGCTGATTCTTACATATAGAAGCTTAATCCTTGAGCAAGAATTCAAGGTAAAAATTACCTATGAGGCTATACAAACGGCCGTTGGGCTCGCAAAAAAATATTTTCACGAAAAGCCGTTACCTTCATCCGCAGACAGTCTTCTAAAAGAGTCTTTATCTTATATCAAGAACAATGAGGGCAAGCTTTTGCGTAGTACTGACATAATCACGGTTGCAGAAAAACGGGTAAATATTCCAATTCGTGATGTTGATAGCGGAGAAGCGGACAAACTTCTTCATATGGAAGAACTTATTCACAAAAGACTAATAAACCAGGAAGAGGCGGTTAAGTTTGTGTCAAATTCACTGCGTGAATATAGGAGCGGCCTTGCTCGCAAGGGAGGACCCATAGGGTCATTCTTGTTTGTCGGACCAACAGGAGTCGGTAAAACGGAGCTTGCGAAAACGCTTTCGGAAATCCAGTTTGGCTCGGAAGACGCGATGGTGAGATTTGATATGTCGGAATACCAAGAAGACGAAAGCATAAACAGATTTATAGGTTCTCCGGACGGAAAAATTTCAGGCGCGTTGACGGACGTGATACTTGAACGTCCATATAGCCTGATTCTTTTAGATGAGTTTGAGAAGGCGAACAAAGATATCTTGAAGCTTTTTTTACAGGTTTTTGATGATGGAAGATTAACCGACAATCTTGGAAGAACGGTGTCTTTTGAAAATACAATTATTATCGCAACCTCAAACGCAGAAGCAGAATTTATAGTTGAAGAATTAAGGATTGGGAAAACTATGGGAGATATAAGTGAGGAGTTAAGGAGAAAGCTTATAAAACACTTCAGTCCCGAGCTTATGAATCGCTTCAGTTCGGTAGTCGTCTTTAAAAGTCTTAGCGAAGAGAATATACGGGCAATCGCGCGATTACAGCTTACCGGATTTGTAAATCAGCTAAAGCAGTCAAACAATATCACACTTACAATAGATGATGAAATTGTAAACACGATTGCGAAAATGGGATATGATCCTCTGTTTGGAGCGCGCCCACTTCAGCGAACTATTTCAGAAAAACTTCGCACTCCTTTATCCAAAAAAATTCTTTCGGGGGAAGTTAAGCCCGGCATGACGATATACGCAAGAATAAAAAATGGGATATTATATACTTATGCGACTTCATAGAACACAAAGAAATTCTCGCATCAACCGCGCCGTAAAGTATTTTGTTTCCGCCGACCTTGCGTTGTTTGCCGGCTGGGGTTTTGTCGCTCCAATTATGCCGGTTTTCATAGTAGAGCAGCTTACCGGAGCGACGCTTGTTACCGTCGGTGTGAGCGCGGGGCTTTATTGGTTGGCACGTTCGTTTATACAGCCGCCCATTGCTATTGCGATAGATAAAAGACGCGGCGAGAAAGATGATTTGTATGTTCAGATCGGAAGAGCACACGTCTGAACTCCAGTCACATTCCTTTATCTCGTATGCC
>CAJVWL010000026.1 GCA_913009745.1 uncultured bacterium
GTTGCCAAGCTTTATGATATAAAAAGCTAATCTGATTGCCTGTCGCGGACATATCCCGGGAAGTCTTGAGAAAATCTCAACAAACCTGCTAATTGCCTTAGGTGTTTTCATTCTCGCGATATTGTTCTACGTTTTGAAAGCTTGCCCTTTGTTTATCAAAAAATAGTTTAACCGTTCCCTGCGGGCCGTTTCTGTGCTTGGCGATAATAAGCTCCGTAATATTCTCATCCTCCGGCGGAACATTGGCGCCCCCCATATCTTTCGGATATAGAAACATTACCACATCGGCATCTTGTTCTATTGAGCCTGACTCACGCAAGTCGGAAAGTCTCGGTATCTTTACTTCACGCTGGTCAACCGCTCTGGACAACTGTGAAATTGTTAAAACCGGTACGTTTAATTCTCTCGCGAGGCCCTTTATGCCACGTGATATTTCTGTCACTTGCTGAACAGAATTATCGCGGTTATTTCGCGGCTGAATAAGCTGAAGGTAATCAATTACCACGAGGGCCAGCCCCCTCTGTTCCGTCTGCAGCCTTCTCGCCATTGAGCGGATTTGAATCACCGTTGGCGATGGCGTGTCATCAATGAAAAGTGGCGCGTTGCTTAATTTATCAAACGCCGCTTGTATCATTTCAAAGTCTGTTGCGTCTTTCAGTCTGCCGGTACGAAGTTTCCATAAATCAACTTGCGCCTCCGCGGCAATCAACCTATCTACAACCTGCTCCCTGCTCATCTCAAGAGAGAAAAATCCCACGGGCTTATTGTCGTGAACGGCTATATGTCTCGCGATATCCAGCGCTAAAGAGGTTTTTCCAAAAGACGGTCGCGCGCCAAGAACAATAAACTCTGATCTCTGCAGTCCCGAGAGCAAGTTATCTATTCCGCGAAAACCGGTTGCAACTCCCCTTAAACGTTCTCCCTCATCTCCCTGGTGTAATTTTTCCATCCGCTCGTATGCCTCTTTTAAGTCTTCTTTGATTGGAGAAAACTGCCTCGTTAAAGAGTTTTGTGAAATCGCGAAAATTCTCTGCTCAACCTGGTCTAGCAAATCATCAAGGTCTCCGGTAGATTCAAGCGCGTTTTCCGCAATCTGGGTTGATGCTCCTATTAGTTCTCTCAAAACACTCTTCTCTTTCACTATCTTTGCGTAATGCTCTATATGCGATGCCGTTGAGACTATATTGGCAAGTTCCGCAAGATAACTTGACCCGCCAATTTCTTTAAGTTTTTTAGTCTTTTTAAGCTCTGACGTAAGAGATAAAACATCAACCGGCTCTCGCTTATCCCATAGATTTAAAATTGCATCAAATATTATCTCGTGCGCTTTTTTATAAAAGTCCGATGGACTTAAAAAGTCGGCAATCAAAGAAACCGCATTTTTATCCATCATCAAAGCGCCAAGAACCGATTGTTCCGTTTCTATATCCTGTGGCGGTATTCTTATATCTTTTTTGGCCATACAAAGGGTCCGTAATGTGTGTCTTCTATCAGGTATTCTAAGTCTTCAATCTTATCTCTTAAAGCGTCCGCCTTAACAAACTGTTTATGAATTCTTTTTTCTTCACGCTGATCTACCAGTTTCACTACATTCGCGGGAGGTATGGCAAGCTCATCCGCAAAACCCATATTAAGCCCCAACACCTTGTCAAAGTCTAAAAGTAATTCCCTTTTTTGGTGTCCGGATAACAGCGTATCGCCGATAACACGCCAAAGTATGGAAAGAGCTTTTGGCATATTTATGTCATCATTAACCGCTTCAAGAAACTCCTTTCTATATTTTTTGTATTCGCCTGACTCCGTTTGTATCTTTTTTCCATTTGAAACAAAGCCAAAGTATGCGAATTCCCTATAAAGATTTACTAAGGTGTTTTGCGCGGCTCCGAGGGCATCCCATGTGAAATTGAGTTTTGAACGATAATGAGCGCTAAGCGTGAAATAACGAAACGCAATTGGCAAAAAACCTTTTTTCTTAATGTCATCAAGCGTATAAAAGTTTTTTAAAGATTTGGCCATCTTTTTTCCATTAACGAGAAGGTGTTCACCGTGAACCCAATAATTCACGAATTTTTTTCCCGTTGCACCCTCGGATTGTGCAATCTCGTTATCGTGATGCGGAAATATCAAATCAACCCCACCCGCATGAATATCAAATGTAGGTCCCAGGTATTTCATGCTTAACGCGGAGCACTCTATGTGCCATCCGGGGCGACCTTCTCCAAACGGGCTTTTCCAAAAAGGCTCATTGCCCTTTCTTGACTTCCACAGCACAAAATCCTGCGCCTCTGTTTTACCGTATTCATCAGCGGAGACTCTTGCTCCAACCTTGATGTCAACTTTTTTTATTCTTGCAAGTTTCCCGTATTTTTTAAATTTTGATATATCAAAATAGACAGAACCGTCATCGCCTTTATATGCAAATCCGTTTTTGATTAATTTTTTGATAACGGAGATTATTGCGTCTATATTTTCCGTTACGAGAGGATACGCTTCGCTGTGCTCTATGTTCAGTTCATCCATATCCTCAAGAAATCGCTTCGTGTTCGGCTTTGTAATCTCGGAAATGTTTTTCTTCTTCTCTTTGAGGAAACGCTTAATAATCTTATCTTCAACGTCGGTTATATTCATCACCTGCTTAACCTTATATCCATCGTACTCAAGTGTCCTTCTGAGAATATCTTCAAATACAAACGTTCTTAGGTTGCCGATATGAGCGCGGTCATAGACGGTCGGTCCGCATGTATACAAGCCGACATAGCTTTTTTTGATTGGAGTAAATGTCTCTTTCTTTTTTGATAGGGTATTTTGTATTTTCAGCATTTTCTAAAACCATTATAGCACAATATAATTCTCCGATTTATAGCAAAAGCGGCTCCTCTATGAGCCGCTTATTTTATTTATTTGAACCTCGGTAAAGGGCTGTCTGTGCCCCTTTTTCTTTCTATATCTTGTCTTTGGATGATATCTGAAAACTATCTTTTTCTTCTCTCTTCCGTTGCGCAAGACCTTTGCCTCAACCTTTCCGTCTTTAATATACGGCTCGCCGAGTATAACCTTACCCCCATCATCTATAAGAAGCACCTTGTCAAACAAAACACCCGCGCCTTCCTCCACGCTCAATTTTTCTACTTTAATTTTGTCTCCGGGTGAAACCTTATATTGTTTGCCTCCCGTTTTAATTACCGCGAACATATTTATATTTTCTGCCTGCCCCATAATTCAACTTATTGAATCTTATGAAGTATAACGGACTCTATTAAAGCCGAGGGAGCCGCAAACGTCAAGTTTATAATAAATGCTGTCTCAATTTATTTTCGCTATCAGAATGGAAACTATAAAAAATAATACGGATAAAAACACCGTAGTCCCTGCAAGTATATAGGAAATGAAACGCTCTTTAAGATATATCCTCCACGCCAAGAGAAGATTTACAATTACAATTGATACTGCTATTCCAAGTATGCCGAAAAACATCCCTATGTCCCCTAGTATGTCTGCCCTATTAGCCGAAACGTCAAAGTGGAAGATGAGCAGTCCTCCGGGCTCTTGCGGAAATCCGACAAAACCCACAACCATAGATAGGATTAAAAATAAAAAACTTGCGCCGAATAATGCCAAGATTACTTTATTCCTTATCATAGTATAAGCTTCTTGAATTCTTCCACCATTGGCACTTGTTCCGGCTCTACTCCATAATTTAATGCCGTGTGATATGCCGTCCAGTCCGCAGTAATTAATGAGCTGAAGATTCTTTCCATTCTATTCGCGCCGGTTATCTCAACCGACAGAACTTCAAGCCCTCTGTCTTTATATAATCCCTCCAAAATTTCCATTCGCCTCCTAATGCGCGAATCATCTTCACTATCTTTCAGTAGAATGAATTTAAACTTTTCAGACAAACCGCGTGTTGCGTCCTTGATGTCAAAGCCCGTCATCTCATTGTGGTTAAGTTCCGGAAAAATATTATAAAATGAAGGGATCTTGCCGGTTTCATTAAATTTTATTTTCCAATTATAAACTATTGACTGATTGCGTCTTGAGCCATAGATGACAGGAATACTTCCCTTAAGTTCATCTGCAAGCTCAACTCCTTTATTTTTTAGTTTATCCGGCTCCAAAGAGTCCGAAAGCTTTTCCGTCTCATCAAACAATTCTTTATTGCCGACTAGTTTAAGTAGGGCCCTCAACATAAAACCAAGACTCATTCTCGGCTGGATTCCGGTATCGGGAAGTTTTATGTATGGAGCCCCATATTCATCCGCAAGCTCAAGAAGTTTTCCTCCTGTTGAAATTACGGCGACTGGAAACTTTTTATCAATCGCAGAACTGAAAAAGTCTATTGTCTCTTCGGTGTTTCCTGAATATGAAATAGCGATAAAAAGTCTTTTCTTGGAATCATTCTCTATGTATTTCGGCAATCCGTATTCGTGATGAGCCGCTATGTCTATCCCCGGTTCAATTGCGCGCAGTATTCCTGCCACCAAACCCGACCCACCCATACCGCCTATGATATACGAATCATATTCGGACAGCTTCTCGCCGTTTTTAATCTCGGGATTATATTTAAACTGTCCTGGAAACTCATTTATTGCTTTCTCCATTTCTTTGTTCATTGTATTAAGTTTAACTTTAAGAATGATTTTTACAAATTGGCTACATAAACATATTAGTTATAAGGACAGCACAGCACCAATCATCCTCTTAATATATTCCTCCAAACCATCCTTGATATCTATAAGTGATGATGATTAACTTAAAGTAGAATTTGGGGAAAAATTTTAGATAACAAACAGAAACCACCAAAAAAATATTATGGGGAAGCTAGTTTCAGATAGTAAGAAATTCGTACAGGGATATGAGGTTCAGGGTGTTTCGCCACTTCCGCACTATTTTGAAGAGATTTATCCGCATTCCGTGGGCATACCCAGGATTGGTCCTCGGGGAGATAAATATTACTTCTACTATAGCGTAGGTGGTTTGGGTAAGGCATTTTACGAGATTGAAGAACAAAAATTATCCGCTAAATCTACTTATAGGTTTTTAAAAAATACTGAGAATAGACGTAAATATTTTAGGGGGATAAAAAAAGCCATTAAAAAAGTCCGGAAATGGATTTCTCTCGTGGAGTTATTGGATGTAGGAGGGGTTGATAATAAAAAGTTATTTGAATATTTTAATGAATCAAACCTACTTGACGCAGAAGTGTTTTCCTATTATCTGATTAGTCAGCCGTATAGATTGCAACTTTTTGAAAATGAAGTTAGAGAAGAACTCAGAAAACGTGTGGCAAGTTCAAGGGTGGATGTTTATCTAGCTAGATTGACTGCATCTGAAAAAATAAACAAAACCTCCGAAGAAGAGCTTAATATCGCAAAGTTATTTGTAAGGCTAAAAAATAAGTCAATTAAGTCAATTCAACCACCAACTTTTAAAGTAGAATATCTTAAGGAATATTCTGAGATTGAAAGATTGTATGAGAAATACAAAATTCTTATCCTGGGTGATGGAGAGTGGGAGCTTGATAAAAGCAAATACCTGAAACGATTGTCTAGGGAGTACAAAAGGCCAAAAAGTCATTTTGAAAATAGAATCAAATACCTTAATGCGCTTCCTAATAAAATTTCGAAAGATAAAGAAAATCTCATAAAGTCCCTTTATCTAGATGATAAAACTATTAGGATATCCCGTTTCTTAGCAGAAATGGGATATGTCAGACTGTCGCTTCGTATTGAAGGGTTTATTCCTCTTATCTATGCCTCTATCCAAATCTCTCAAGAAGTTGCAAAAAGACTCGGTTATAAAAATAGTAAAAATATATTATTTCTTACAGGAAAAGAAATAGCTGGAGTTCTTTCTGGAAAGATTCGTGTGTCAGAAAAAGAATTGAAACGAAGGAGGGGGAAAAATGATGAATATTTAATCTTACTTGAGAACAAAAAAGTTCATTACAAATTTGGGAAACAGGCAAGGACTCTTTATAAAAAACTAGTTCCGGCTGAGGATTATTCAAAAACGGTTGAGGTTATGGGCGTTATA
>CAJVWL010000027.1 GCA_913009745.1 uncultured bacterium
TATATTACGTAAATACGTGCAATACGAACACCGCGTGATTATGGAAATAAAAACCATTTATAAAGACGATAACGTTGTAGCTTTAAATAAGCCGGCCGGATTGCTGGTTCATAAAACATCTGCAGATAACAATGAAAAGACGCTTACAGACTGGCTAATTAGAGAATATCCGGAAACTAAAGATGTTGGAGATGACCCGGTAAATAGGCCCGGCATCGTGCACCGTCTGGATAAAGACACATCGGGCATTATTTTGATTCCGCGAAACCAAAAGTATTTTGTATACCTAAAAGAACTTTTCCAAAAACACGAGATAAAAAAAACCTACAGAGCGCTTGTTTACGGCGCGGTAAAGGAGGATAAGGGGATTATAACAAAACCTATAAGCCTAAAGCCTGGGACGGTTAAAAGGACGATTTTTGGAGGAAAAATGACCAAAGAAGCAAAGACGGAGTATATGGTTCTGCGTCGGTTTAAAAACTATTCTTATCTTGAACTTTATCCAAAAACAGGCAGAACACACCAAATAAGAGTTCACTTGTCGTCAATTGGACATCCCGTTGTGGGAGATAAACTGTATGTGCCAAAGAGTCTTGTAAACGGCGCGGTTAAGCCATCGCATCAGCTGTTGCATGCTTACGCAGTTGAGTTGAATCTTCAGCCCGGCAAAAGAATCAAACTTGTAGCGGATCTGCCTAAAGAGTTTGAAGAAATCCTAAAAGACCTTGAAAAATAGGCAGAATTTGCTAAGGTTGCAGTTGCTATGATAGATAAAGAAACCATAGAAAAAATTAAACCCGGCGTTAAAGTGCGCGTTTACGAGAAAAACGGCATATTTTCCGGAATGGTATTGGCGCGAAAACACGGGACCGAACCTGGAGCCACCTTTACCGTAAGGACCAAATTGGCTGATGTAGGTGTTGAGAAGATATATCCGATTTATTCGCCGAACATTAAGAAGATTGAAATTTTGTCTGTGCCAAGGCGCCGAGTCAGACGGGCAAAATTATATTTTCTTCGCAAACTTTCCGATAAGAAGATTCGCAGAAAGCTTGGAGTATAAATTCTCCGCGTTTACTTGTCCGGTATAAGATATTTTTCTGTTACTAGAACAATATCCATAAGTTAAAAGTTTACGAAAACGCAAAAAGTCTTTAGAATAGACGGTGCTTAACCGAATTGCGCGGGTGGCGAAATGGTAGACGCGCTGGCTTGAGGGGCCAGTGGGCTTCGGCCCGTGGAGGTTCGACTCCTCTCCCGCGCACAGATTTTGAAAAGATTATTGTAACTATGATTAACCTAAAGGATTTTAAAAAACTTGATATAAGGATTGGCAAAATAATATCCGCCGAGAAAGTTCCGGATACCGACAAACTAGTCAAACTCATATTGGATATAGGAGGGGAAGAAAGGCAGGTTGTTGCCGGTATCGCCGAGGCATATCCAGACACAAAAGAACTAATCGGAAAAGAAATCCCAATTTTATTAAACCTTGAGCCGAGAGAATTAAGAGGGGAGATGAGTAATGGGATGATACTCGCCGCAGACAATGACGGAAAACCCGTTCTTCTCCATCCGGACAAAGAAATTCCGCCCGGAAGCAGAGTTAAATAGAATAAAGCTTGAGAATGGAGAACTTTTCATAGATATAGTTTTTATTATTCCTGTTAGTATTTCTTCTTCATTGGCTAATTCGCACGAATTAGCCAATGGGGGAATTATGGTATAGAATATAAAAATATATGACTGTGGTAGAGTTGGAAAGAATTTTTAAAGCTTTGGCAAATAGGCGACGCCTTGCAATTCTTAAGTTTTTAAAGAAGACAAAGGAAGCGTCCGTGGGAGAAATTGCCGCAGATATAAAGCTTTCATACAAAGCGACTTCACGCCATATTCAAATACTCGCGGGACGTAATATTATAGAAAGGGATCAGAGGGGACTGGAAGCATATTACCGAATATCAAAATCACAAAGTTCTATTCTTCAGCACACTTTATCTATTCTTTAATTCGTGCGAATTAGAGAATAGAGTTGGTGGTTTTTACAGACAGATGGCAAACATTCACTCACTTTGATAATATGTACGTAAGGGGGTACGTACCCTTTTACGTACATAAAACCATGGCGGCACAGAAGAAAAACAAGAATATCAGAAAGCTCACAAAACTGGGTGGACATACGATTGCCGTCTCAATCCCAATTGAAATAATTCGCAAGCTGAAATGGAGAGAACGCCAGAAAGTCACCGTAAAACTTCGCGGGAAGAAAATTACAATAGAGGATTGGCCGACTACAAATAAAAAAACATCCTGATATAAATCAGGATGTTTTTAGAATCTCAGGCTTAGGATTTGGTTTTCGCTAGAAATCCTGGAGGAGTCTCCTTGAGTAACCCACGTGAACCCCGCCCGTTTTACGAGGCGGGGTTCACGCTTTTATATATCCATAGAGGTTCCAACACCACCTCATGCAACAGGGAGAGTGCTTCGGTTCCGCTCAGTGTAAACAAAATTTGTATGTAAGAATAGAACAACCCCGCACGAGAACGGGGTTGTTCTACGTCGGGGTTTATAGTCGAGTTTTGTTATGCAGTCGCAGGATTCTGGTCATTTGTGGGCTTCGCCCGCAAATACTGCATTGAGTATCCCGTGTCTCCACACTCAGGGCATATGCCGAATCCATGGCATAGCCGTGAGCATTTCACCCTGGAGTAGCACTTGGGATCGTCGGTCTCGACATGAATCCAAGGTGTGTACCGAGAGTCACCACCACCTCGTTGCTCAATCTGCCCATAACAATACTTGCATGTAGCGGTCATTGCCTACCTCTTTCTATGTATAGGTTCTACTCACATTGAAGCTATCATTTTATTATTGACTTGTAAATAAAATAATAAAATCTATCGTGATGAAATGGAAAAGCCTGTCACACAACAAGCGCCCGCCGGTTGTGCTGTAGCCTGTGTAGCAACCTTGCTGGGTACCAATTATGAGAGCGCATTAAACCTTTTTAGAGATGGTAGAAATCGACACTTTACGAGCGGCTTTTATAACAATGATATAGTGAGGGTCCTAGAAAAGAAGCACATAAAAGCGCAGGCGAGGCACGTCACAAAAATAAATCCAGGTGATATTTACAAAGAAGGTACGATTGTTTTTCTAAGGCGTGGAGAAAAATATCCCATTGGTCACTATCTTTTAAGAAAGGATAATCAATGGATAGACTCATGGATAAATTTCCCGAATATCAACCCAGCGAAAGCTGGTTTCCGAAAAAGACTTCCTGCCGAAGTTCAGTACGTGATAGCAATAGAGTTTTAACCCTCCAAAAAATCTACGTATTAAATTACGTAATGAGACCCTAAATAAGAACTTATAATAGACAATAAACTAATGTTGTGGTAAACCGAATGTAGTGGGCTGACTAGACTAGAGAAAGGAGTAGGTTGTGCTGTCCATTAAGGTTACATGTCCGAATTGCGCAAAAGATGTGGTTCTCTGGCCTGAGGAACTATTCCTCATTATATCAATGGAAGAGGGCGGCATGAAAGGATCATACTTCTTTGATTGCCACTCGTGCGGGAAGCGCGTGGAGAAAAAGGCTTCCGGACGAATTTGCGATACCCTCATCTCGGCAGGTGCGGAATATGAAGTATGTTCAAGCATCGATTGATGAGAATGCCGTTGCAAAAGAACTTTACTAGGCCCGGCCGCCACGCGCGGTCGGGCTACAACTTTTATAAACTAAAATTTTGTCAATAAAAAACACCCCTTGCGGGGTGTTTTTTATAATATCTCGATTTGAGTTTTTTGAACTCCAAATCGTAGCGCTTCCTCGGTGTTTGGGAACCATACATCAAGCTTATTGTTATTACGCTTGTGCATACGATCTTCAACGGTAAAGACTTTATCGCCAAAGACTTCCGGGATTTTGATTTTAGTACCGAGAGGCAGCCAATTAGCTGCAACTACTCCCGAGCGAACCTTTGTCCCAGCGGCAGTTATAAACGGAGTGCTATCAGTCTCTGATATACGGCTAGAATAAGCCGTAACAACAGTTTCAATAAATTTGCCGTGCTCTATTGGACTGTTGTTTATTAGAGAACTGTCGTAAACCGTAGAGTCAACAAGATATTTTGGAGACTCTACCTCACTGCCAGCAACTCCTGTTTTTAAGGATACCAAACCGAGTAAAAGAAGCGCCGATATAAGGTATTTACTCATGATTGGGCAATAAAAAATTCCCGTATAGGGAATCCAATTGCTATGCAAAGTCTATCAAAGATACATCGTTTTGTCAACGACAAACATACAAAAAGCTAATATAATGATATTCGTGAAGATTACCGCGCAAAACGACTTTTATCACTCCCTCATCGTGGTAAAATGACAAGGAATGATAGAATACTATACAAGGGGCATTGTCCTAGACAGAAAACCACGCGGCGAACAGGATGCCACAATTGTTCTTTATACAAAGGAGCTTGGCAAAATACTTGCTTTCTCCAGAAGCATTAGAAGAATAAGGTCTAAGTTATCGGGTCATTTTCTTCCCGGTAACACCGTTCAGATGAGGGTTGTAATAAAAAACAATATTCAAGCAATAGACGCGCTCGGAGAAAAGCCGAAATGTGACACGAAGGATGTGCTGAAATTCATAAATTTTATTGACCAAGTTATCCCGTACGGAGAGCCGGACGCATTTCTTTGGAATACAATTCATGACATAGTAAAGAATTGCAGATTTACTCCCAGCATCTATAGTTACTTATTAGGAGAGTTTGGATTTGGCCTTGAATATGCTGTTTGCGGGAATTGTACAAGTAGTAAAATTGCGTATTTCTCACTCCCGGATATAATGTTTTTATGCTCTGCGTGTTCAAAGTTATGTAATAATAACGAAGATGAAATTATTGAAATCAAGAGGTAGTAAATTTACCTTAGCAATAATATTGCTTGGCGCCATTTCTGTTGGCGGACTTTATTTTTACAAACAGTTCACAAGCGGGGATATTAGTATAGATATTAAGGTTCCCGAAAAAGAGGTAGAGGTGGGTGTGCCATTTGATGTTGAAGTTCGCTTTGCCAACAACACGCAAAGTTCACTCGGAAACGTACGGCTTGTATTGGACCTCCCTAAAAATATTATTACCCCGAATGACCCAAAGCAGTCCGCCATTACAAGGGAACTTGGCGATATAGGCGGAGGGGGTATGCACCGGGAATCTTTTGAGTTTATTGCAACACCGGGTGATAATCCTGACTACAAAATGACAGCAACTGCATTTTATTCACCGACTTCATTGGTAGCGGAGTTTAAAAAAAAGAAGGTGGTTGAAGTACGCGTAAGCCAGCCAAACATTAATTTACGTATTGAGTCTCCGGAGAAAGTTTTTCCCGGAGAAGAATTTGAGTCCACGGTTTCATATAAATATTCTAATAATTCTACAACCTCTCCCGAGCTAAAATTACAACTTGACTATCCTTCGGGGTTTAAGTTTATAGAGTCTAGTCCGGATCCAAGCGATTCAGACAATACATGGCTTTTAAGCAAGACAAAAAGTGATAAAGAGGAAAAAGTAGTTATACACGGAATGGTAAACCTTCCAAGCGGCACAAATTTCAATATTAACGGATATGCGAGTATGCAGATATCAGGGAATGAATACAAGTTTATGTCCGTATCAAAAAATATATTTGTTGAAGAGTCTCCTCTTTCATTTCATGTCTTGCTTTCCGATAGGAGTCCTATTGTAAATCCGGGAGAGGAGTTGCGCTACGTTCTTGCATATAAAAACAATACGGATGTGGATTTGCAGGATGTACTCGTTAGGGCTCAACTTATAGGAGAGATGTTTGATATGAATTCAGTCCAAACGGACGCAAGATTGAATAGATTCAACAACATTTTGACATGGGACTCTAAGAATTTTAGCGAATTACAGAAAGTTTCCGCAGGCGCAAGCGGACAGCTAACATTCTCCGT
>CAJVWL010000028.1 GCA_913009745.1 uncultured bacterium
GAGGGGTGTGTCAGCTGTAAGGTTTGCGGATATAGCCGTTGTTTGTAGCTAATAATTGCTATTAATTGAATACCTGAATAAATACCTGAATTAATTCAGGTATTTATTCATAGCGCAGCGTGTCAATCGGCCTTTTCTTTGCGGCTTGTTTTGCGGGATATATTCCAAATACGAGTCCCGCTATACCCGATACGGCAATACCGATAATTGCCGCTGACGTAGGAAACGTAAAAGTTATTGAAACACCGGCAATATGTGAAAATGCGCTTATTATTGCAAACGCAAAAACAGCTCCGAATAATACGCCGATTAAACCCCCAATTATTGTGAGTATAATCGCTTCAAGTAAAAATTGGTGTACAATATTTTCATTCGTTGCCCCGACTGCCTTTCGGAGCCCTATCTCACGAGTTCTTTCCGCGACAGACACAAGCATTATATTCATAACACCCACTCCTCCAACCAATAACGATACGGCAACAATTGACGTTAGAAGCGCGGTGATAATCTTTAATATACCATCTACTTGGTCAAGCATATTTTGCTGGGTTAGAACATAGAAATCATCTTTATCGGGGTTTGTTATTCCGTGCATCTCGCGCAGAGTTTGCTTAACATTTAATATGGTCTGGTCAATTTTGTTGATGTCTTTTACTTGGACCCAGACTTCGTTGTAATAATCAATGCCCAATAGTTGTGATTGCGCGGTTGTGTATGGAATAAGAACGAGGTCGTCTATATTGAAAAACATAATCTGCCCTTCTTTCGGCAGAATTCCGACAACTTTGAAGTTCTTATCTTTTATTCTTATATTCTTTCCAATAGCATCTGACTCTCCAAACAATTCATTTTTTACCTTGAGGCCGATGACAGCAACTTTCTCGCGGCTTTGAATTGCAGATTCACCAAAGTAAACTCCGCTCTTGGGTTGAATATTAAATACTTTTCCAAAGAAAGATGCAGACCATCCCGTTATAAGCGGGTGGTATGTTTCACCCATATAAGCTACTGCCCCCGGCACCATTACGGCAGGCGCTATATTTAAAAGATTTGGAACATTGTTCTTATTTTTTAGGGCTTCTATGTCGCGAATTTTTAGCGTGTTTGAGAGTAGTGCTCCGGCGAAATCAGTTGGTCCTTTTGGCTGTTTGCCCGGTTCAATCCAGACGATGTCCGAGCCAAGCGAGGTTATTTCGTTGCTTATTAGTTTTTTTGCGCCATGACCTATTGAAACAATTATTATTATAGATGCTACACCGACAACAATTCCAAGAATTGTAAGAACAGACCTAGACTTATTGGCAAGCAAACTTCTAACCGCTGTTTTTGTTGTTTGTCTATAAAACATATTGAATTTGCTTATTCGTAAACAAGTGATTGCGCTGGATCCTTCCGCGCCGCTTTACGCGCGGGATAAATTCCGAACACAAGTCCTATGATTGTTGACACTATAAGTCCAATTAAAGCCGCGGAGACCGGGAATGAAAACGCCCAATCTATATGCATAACAAGGGTTAGTATGGATGCCGTTACAAGCGAGAGGAGTGTTCCTATAAATATGCCAATTAGTCCTCCTATGGTTGTTAGCGCCATTGATTCAAGTAGAAACTGCATCAATATCCTTTCATTTGTTGCGCCAAGCGCCTTTCGCAGTCCGATTTCTTTAGTTCGTTCCGTAATTGATACGAGCATTATATTCATTATGCCAATTCCTCCAACAAGAAGCGCGATAGCCGCTACTGCCGCGAGAAAGAATGTTAAGGTTTCCGTTACGGTTTTCATTGCGTTGGCTATTTGTTCTTGGGTCATAACAAAAAAGTCATCATCGTCATGGTTTGTGATATTGTGGTTCTCCCGTAGAGTTGATTTTATGTCATATACGGTTTTAGGAAGGTTGTTCACCGTATTTGATTGGACTATTATCCTGTTGAGATATTTAATGCCAAAGATATATTCCTGGGCAGTTGTATATGGCATGACAATTGATTCGTCAAAATTAATAAATAATATCTGTCCTTTTTTCGGCAACACTCCTATTACACGAAAATTTTTCTTGTTTATTCTAATCTTTTCTCCAACTGCATCTGATGCGCCGAATAATTCATTTTTAACCTTGGACCCGATAATAACGACACTTGCCTTGCCTGCTACATCATCATTTGCGAAGAACGACCCGTGAATAGGTCTAAGCTTAAAGAGTTTAGATATCTGCTCTGATGAGCCGAGTATTGTTGGTCTGAATGTATTTCCCTTATAAGATATGGATTTTACGCCAAATACAACGGGTATAATGTCCGATGCGGTCGGGACATTGGATTTTTTCTCTAGTGACTTAAGGTCGCGCATTTTCAACGAGTCACTAAGAATAGATTCCATAATAGACGGATCCGTTGGTCCTTTAGGTTCCTTTCCCGGAACAACAACTATAACGTTTGCTCCAAGCCCCTGTATTTTTCCTAAAATTAAATTTTGCGCGCCCTTGCCAACGGATGCAATCAGCATTATTGCGGTAATCCCGATTACTATTCCAAGTATTGTCAGCGCCGACCTGGACCTGTGAATCAAAAGCGCCTTAAGGGCTGTTTTTATGCTGTATATTATTCTCATAGAAACAAGCGTATTTATATGTTTTAGCGAGAATTACTTATCAGCTTTATCTCGGCGATCTCGTTTTATATATAAATCACTTTCTACCTTACCGTCGCGCAGCTTAATTATTCTCTCTGCTCGCTTTGCGGTATCAACCTCATGGGTTACAAGGATAATCGTATGATTATCCTTTTTATTTAAATTTTGCAGTATCTCAATAATCGTTTCGCCGGATTTTGAGTCCAAGTTACCGGTAGGTTCATCTGCGAAAATAACCTGCGGATTATTCACAAGCGCGCGCGCAATCGCTACTCGCTGTCTTTCTCCTCCGGATAACTTAGATGATTCATGTTCTACGCGATGTGAGAGGCCAACCGACTCAATTGCATTTTTTGCCAGACTATCCCATTCAGACTCTTTCTTATTCGAATACAAAAGCGGAAGTTTAACGTTTTCTAATACACTTGTTCGCGGCAAGAGATTAAAAACCTGGAAAACAAAACCCATCTTTTTGTTTCTTATATGCGCAATTTCTTTCGGCGAATAATCATCAATTGACTTGCCGTCAAATCTATATATTCCGCTACTCGGGTGGTCAAGAAAGCCAAGTATATGGAGGAGAGTTGACTTCCCGGAGCCCGATGGCCCCATTATTGATACAAATTCGCCGCTCTTTATTGAAAAAGAAACTCCACGCAATGCAGAGGTTCCATCCGGATAAACCTTCGTTATGTTTTTTACGTCAATTAAGTCCATCTTACGGAGTGAATGTTATAACCTTGTCTCCTACGTTTATTCCTTTTACTATCTCAATTATTCCATCCGAGCCGCGAAGCCCTACATCCACAGATTTTATAGCTATATCGCCGGATTCATTCAGGACTTTTACGTTTTTTTCTCCCTTGTCCGATATTACCGCTCGTTGGGGGATAGCTACTACGTTGTCTTTTTCTGCGGTTAATATATCTATATTAGCGGTCATTCCCGGTTTTATGCGTACATCTTCTTTTGTAAACAATAAGGTTGTTTTATACGTGGACACACCTTCTATAACAGTTTCCGCGGGATCAATGAATGCAACATTTGTCGCAAAAACAACATCACTCCCATATGCGTCCAATGTAATTGATGCCGTATCTCCTATTTCAACTTTTGCAATATCCGCCTCGGGTATATTGGCCTCTATTTTAAATGTTGCATTTGAGATAACCGATGTTATGGGTTTTCCTGCTTGGATAACTTCGCCAACGCGCGCATCCTGTCTTGTAACTATACCCGTCATAGGCGAACGCAAGATTGTTTTCTCAAATTCCGCTAGATTACGTTCTACATTCGCTTTTGCGGCTTTCAGTTTAGCGACTTGCGCCGCTACGGCCTCTGAATTATTCGCGGCAACTTTTTGTGAGTCAATTGATTGTTGAAGTGTGTTTATGTTACTAATCGCCGTAGAAACACTTGCATCAGCTGCTAAGATATTCGCGCGATATGCCTCCAGTGAAGAGTTTTCTATTGAGCATTTTGTAAGAAGAACGCTATTAACACTGTTTATGAAACTTCTCACTATACTTAGATTTTTTTTAGAGCTTACAAGCGCCGCATCCAACTCATCTCTGGAGGATGAACTTGTAAGTGAGTTTATCTCTTTTTTCCATGCATCCAGCGCAAACTCCGCGTCCACATGAAGCGAGTCGGTATTATCAGCAAGCTGGCTGTCGCACGGATTAAACGTTAATTGATATCCGTATGTTTTGTATCCCGTGAACATCCCGATAGTTTTTGACCTAACCGCATCCTCGGCGTTTGAAAATGCTTTCGTGATTGTGTCAACGACGCTGTTGTAGCTGTTTAAAAGACTTTGTTCCGAACCTGAATTCTGCTGAAGTTTTTCAAGCAGAGCTTTCTCTGCGGCTTCTTGGGCTTTTGCTTGCTTTAAAAGAGCCGATACATCGGCATTGCGCAAGCTTACAAGAACTTGTCCCGCATTTACGTTATCACCAATATTTGAATAAACCTTTGCAATAGCTCCGCTCCTTTCAAATGATAAATCTACGCTTTCAGACGGCTTAACTTGACCGGTAACGCTTACTATTTGTACGACATTCTGTTTTTTTGCTATTACGAAGTCATACTTAGGAGAAGAACCCTTTTTCACGGCAAAGAAAATAATAATCCCTATTATAAAAATAATTATAATACCAATAACAACAAGCGGTTTTTTGATAAATTTACGTATTCGCGTCATAGTTAATGCGTGTATTTATTATACCCGCAATATCGGATTCTTGGAACATATATTTACGACAATAATTTTTATACATCAATAGATTTATGAATAAACTTTTGCAATTTCCTGATAATTTTCTATGGGGCGCAAGCACGTCTGCGCATCAGGTTGAGGGGGGAAACTACAATGATTGGTCGGAGTGGGAGGGAAAAAACGCAGAACGCCTCGCAAAAGAAGCAGAAACATACTGGCAACCTTGGCAAAGAAAGCGTTTTCCGGAGATGCTCCTAAAAAAGAATTATATATCAGGAAAAGCGGACGACCACTATCACTTATATGGTGAAGATTTTGATATTGCAGAGTCGCTTGGACATAATGCTCATCGCCTTTCAATTGAATGGTCTAGGATTGAGCCTGAAGAAGGAGTATTTAGCGAGAAAGAGATGGAGCACTACAGAAAAGTGATTTACGCTCTCCGCAACCGTGGAATGGAACCGTTCGTAACACTTCACCACTTTACTAATCCTGTGTGGTTTTCAAAACAAGGCGGATGGCTGAACAAAAAAGCTCCACAGCAATTTGCAAAATATGCGGAATATGTAGCCGGAAAGTTAGGTAGCGATGTTGTGTACTGGATTACAATCAATGAGCCGGTGATACTAATCTTTAATTCCTTTTTGCGGGGGAAGTGGCCTCCGTGCAAGGAAAACAAGCTTTTGGCGATACGTTCTCTTAAGATAATGTCCTTGGCGCACAAGAGGGCATACAAAGCGATAAAATCCGTAAATCCGGACTCGCAGATTGGTATTGCTAAGAACATCACATATTTTGAGCCGTACAATAAAAATCCCATAAATCAGATTGTTGTGAAACTGGCAAATAGCAAATGGAATGACCGGTTCTTGAATAAAATTCGGTCGCACCAGGATTTTGTGGGTATAAATTATTATTTTCACAACAAGATTCGGGTAGTAGGCATAAATCCCGAGAAATGGCTAAATGGAAACGACAATAAAGATGTTACTGATTTGGGTTGGGATGTTTATCCGGAAGGATTGTATTATGTTGTAAAGCGCGCCTCACGTTATAAAAAGCCAATTTATATTTTTGAAAATGGGCTTGCCGATGCAGATGA
>CAJVWL010000029.1 GCA_913009745.1 uncultured bacterium
CAAGCAAAAATATAATTGCCAAAAATACAAATATCCAAAATGAGCGCAGCTCCGGTAATTTAAGCTGGGAGATTATTGAACTAATTTTCTGTTTCATATGCCTTGACTCCTACTTACATTATATCCGTCATTGTTGTCATTCTCAATTCTATTAACGAGGCTCTCAAATCCAAGGTTTTTGAGATATCCAATAAGCTCCCTGTTTTTTAGCGGCTCTTGAACTGATAACTCGCTCAATCTTATTGGAACTTGGACGTTCGTATCAAGCGTCGCAAGTTTCTTAGAAAGAATTGCCGTGTCTTTATTATCTATAAGTGTTTTGTAAAGTCTTTTATTGTTCATACCCATTTCTTCTATCTCCGAATATAGATTCTCCAATGAGCCATATCTACATATAAGCTCAGAGGCTGTTTTTGGTCCTATGGAGGGAACTCCCGGAATATTATCTGATGTATCACCAACTAATCCTTTGTAGTCGGCGAATTGATTGGGTTTAACGTTAAACCTTTTTATCACGGCTGCTTCATTGTAAACGGTTGTGTTGCTTATCCCTTTATGCGGCACCTCTACAACAACTTTATCTCCCTCTACTGCCTGCAGTGAGTCAAGGTCTCCGGAGAAAATAACAGCCTGAACATCTTCCCCACAAGATAGTGAATGTGCAAGCGTTGCAACAATATCATCGGCCTCCCAACCGGGCAGTTCAAATGTCTTGATGCCAAACTTTTTAAACAATGTGTGTGACTCTTTGATTTGTGGAATAAGGGCACTATCTGTTTTTGGCCGCGTTGCTTTATATGCTTCATATTGTTTTTTTCTAAATGTCGGCTCCTGTCTATCAAACGCAGCCAGAGCATATTCTGGTGATCTTTCTTTAAAAATTTTTATCAATATACTTGCTACACCGTATAGCGCTCCGCTTGGAGCGCCATCCGGTGTAGTTAATTGAGGAAGAGCGTGAAATGCTCTGTGAATTAACGAGTTTGCGTCAATCAATAATAATTTTTCTTTGCTTTTCTTTCTTTCCATATTTAAACCTTACCCAAATTGTGTCTTTTGGTAAAATTGAAGACAGTCTATCTGCCCACTCTATTAAAACGATGTTGTTTGGATCTTTAAGTATTTTTTTTATACCAAGACCTGTTCTGTCTTTATCTTCTTTTATGCGGTATGCATCTATGTGGTATGCGCTCCCGAAGCTTGTGCTATTTGGCAGAATAAACCGTCTTAACATAACAAACGTTGGACTTGTAATTCTTCTCCTTACGCCAATTTCTCGCATAAAAGCTTTTACAAAAACTGTTTTCCCCGCACCAAGCTCTCCTATTAGCCCCACAACCAATGCGTTATTTTTTGTTTTTGTTTTCATTATTCGGCTAACAAGTGTTTTTGCAATTCCCGATGTATTAAATGGGCTTTTTGATATATAGTTTGTTTCCATATTAACTATTGTTTATTTTTGATTTCCTTTACAATAATTCCGCCGAAAATCCCCGACAAAACAGCAAGTATGATTGAGATGAGAAGCGGAGATGTGTTTATTTGTCCACTTACAAAATTTACTTGATCTACCGATAAGTTTTTTATGGACTCTGCTGAAATTGCTGTGTGTATTTCCGTTGTCTTAATAAATTGTTGCGCAATTATAACTTCATCCTCGCTTACTTGTCCCGTGTATGCGAGTTTATCTATAAGCTTCTTTGTTTTGTCATATAAATATAGTGTGTCTCCACCGTTATTCAATATGATTTTTGTCTGTGAGTATTTTAGTGTGAGCTCTCCGCCCGGCATTATGCTTTGTTGGCTTATCGGAATATTAGAAAAATGGAAGGTTTTTCCGCTCTGGTCGGATAATGTCCACCCCCCTGTGTTTACTGCAGTCTTTCCTGTATTTATAAGTTTTATCCACTCTCCATTTGGGTCACGCCCCATTGGATTTGGTAGCACCTCTTTAAAATACAGCATGGCCTATGTTGTTAGAGCAATTTCTGTGGAGGATTCTTGCCAAGGTGCTTAAATGCGGCCGGTTCAGCCACTCTTCCCTTTGGTGTTCTGCGCATAAAACCGATTCTCATAAGATATGGCTCATATATATCCTCTACAATGCCCTTGTCTTCGTTAAGGGCCGCCGCTATTGTGTTTACCCCGACTGGACCTCCATCAAATTTTTCTATGATAGTTTCTAGTAAAACTCTGTCTTGTTTTTCAAGCCCAAGTTTATCAATGTCTAAAAACTCAAGTGTCTTTTCTGCAACATTCTGCGTAACCACACTTTCATTATTAACCTCTAAATAATCTCTTGCTCGTTTTAAAAGACGATTTGCCGTTCTTGGTGTAAATCGCGCCGCCCTCGCAAGTATTGTAATCGCTTCGGGCTCTATTTTTAGATTCAGTAGTTTAGCGGACCTATTAATAATCGCCTCTATGTCTTTTTGATCATAATAGTCCAACTTAAACGTCGCGCCAAAACGCGATTGAAGTGGCGCGGAAAGCAAGTTAATTCGTGTTGTGGCAGCTATTAATGTGAACGGGGGCAGGTCAATAGAAATGCTTCTTGCCCCAGCTCCTTTTCCTATAATAATATGTAGTTTCCTGCTCTCCATTGCAGGATACAACACCTCTTCTATCATGCGATTTAGCCTGTGCGCCTCATCAATAAATAAAATTTCCTTTTCCTCAAGATTACTTAAAACCGCTGCTAGGTCTCCCGCCTTATCTATAGTTGGTCCAGATGTGATTTTGATAGGTGCGTTCATTTCGTAGCTAACAAGCTTTGCAAGCGTTGTCTTTCCAAGTCCGGCTTGTCCGTAAAAAAGGAGATGATCTATTGGTTCTTTTCTTCTACGGGCGGCTTCTATTATTATATTGAGATTGCGCTTTATTTTTTCCTGCCCAATATAATCATCCCATATTTGTGGCCTTAGAAGGGTGTCTGTATTTATGTCCTCTGTGGTGTTTTTGTTATCTTTTTTCTTTATTGACATAGCTTTGACTTTATGTTACGGTATGACCGTGGAAATAGAGGTCTGTGGGTAGAGTCCGCACCCTCTCTTAGTTCTAGGACATCTCAGCTTCGGCTTGGTTGGCCCTCGGATGGGGTGTACTTTTTGGAATTATCCAAAATTCTCACGCAAACACCCACAGACTTCTATTCCTACAAACTACTATTAGTTTTCCGTGTTTTTATATACTACCACGCAATTGGGCCTGTTGCGCGTTCCACCTCACTAAGCGTTGTAATCCCATTTATGGCTTTTAAGATGCCGTCTTGCTGTATTAACACCATTTCTTGTTTTTCAACGGCAAATTTTTGTATTTCCCCTTCGGTGGCGCCTTTCTTAATAAGCCCCTCTATCTCATTGTTAATCTGTAAAAGTTCTACTATCGCAGTTCTTCCCAAAAAGCCGTCATCGCATTCATCGCATCCAACCGCACTATATAACTTTATTTCAATATTCTCATGCGGTACATGTTTAGGCAAGCCCTCTAAAAAGTTGTTTATTTTCTTACGTAGTTCATCGTCTATTTTTTCTTCTTTTTTTCCCTTCGGACATAGGCGACGCACCAAGCGCTGTGAAATAACCATAGAAAGCGCAGGACCTATAATTGCCGGGTTAACCCCTAAGTCTATTAGACGTGGTATTGCTCCGGCTGCATTATTTGCATGAAGCGTGGAAAAAACTAAATGTCCAGTGAGCGCAGCTTGCAGTGCTGTTTCTGCTGTTTCTTTGTTTCGTATTTCTCCCACCAAAATAATGTCGGGGTCTTGGCGAAGTATGGAATTGAGTCCCGTTGCAAAAGTATATCCACTTTCGGGATCAATTTGAGTTTGTTCTATTCCCTTAATATGATATTCGATTGGGTCTTCAATTGTTATTATCTTTACTGTTTGTGTTTTTATCTTATTTAACAGGGCGTATAGCGTTGTTGTTTTTCCCGACCCCGTCGGGCCCGTTGCCAACATCATGCCTGTTGGTTTTTTAAGTTCCTGTAATATTGTAGTCTCATCATCTTTACGCAACCCCAAGCTGGATAAATCCATAGCAATGGCGTTTGGATTTAAAACCCTCATAACAACCGCTTCACCAAATTCTGCAGGAACCACAGACACCCTAACCTCAATGTCACCCAGGCCGCTTTCTATTGTAAACCTGCCGTCTTGTGAGTTGTCGCTTATGTTTAATTTTAGGCCCGAGAGAAGTTTTATCCTGTGAATCAAAAGCCTTGCTGATTCTCTAGAAATTTTAACCACATCTCTAAGGTTTCCGTCTATTCGAAATCTAATTAGGGCACCTTCTTTTGTTGTGTGCTCTATATGAATGTCAGATGCGTTAAGCACAAGGGCGGAAGAAACAATCCTCATAAGAACCTTTGTTGTTGGGGCGCTATTGCCAATTTCGCCAATAAACTTATTTGCGTCTGATATTTTTCGTATATTTGCCTTTACTTCAGATAGTGTTGTTTTTGTTATCTTGCCCTTAATCTCATTACTTGTTTTTGTGTCGTCTTTTTTTGCGGCTTCTTTGTTGTATCCATCCCACATTTTTTTAATCTCGCTAAGCGGAGCTATTAAAATGCGTGGGTTTTCTCCGTGCTCTCGCAAGAAATCAATAAACTTTGCTGTTTGTATTTTTTGTGGATCATTTGCAACAATCACAAGCTCTCCATCCGCTCCTTTATCTATAACAGCTATTTCTGCTTTTTTTGCTGTTTGTTCTGGGATTTTGCGAAGCGCATCGCTATTTATTGGGGTGTCTTTTGTAAATAGCTTTAGGCCGGTATTTTCCGCGCGTCGTTTTGCGTCACGCCACCCTCCTTCTTCTCTTAAGGCGCTTATTGTTTTATCGATTGGGTTTATACTAAATCTCATTATTCTAACTTATAATAGATGTAGGCGACCCAAATTGCAAAAAACGAATTTATTATGTCCGGTCACAATAAGTGGAAACAAATAAAACATAAAAAGGCTGGTGTTGATGCCGCTCGCAGTAAGCTTTTTTCAAGGCTTTCAAGGAATATTACGCTAGCCGCTAGAGATGGCGCAGACCCTCAGTTTAATCCATCTCTTAAAAATGCGATTGAACAAGCGAAGCGCGGTAATATGCCGCAGGCAAACATAGACCGCGCGATTAAAAAAACCAAGGAGGGCGCGGTGATGGAAGACTTATTGCTGGAGATTTATGGCAACGGAGGGGTTGGTATTCTTATAAGCGTTTCTACCGACAACAAAAATAGAACTATTAGCGAAATACAGGCTATTATTAAAAAGCATGGGGCTAAGCTTGCGGAAGCGGGAAGTTTAATGTGGTCATTTAAAAAAACCAACTCCGGGTATGAACCGAAGTTTATTGTAGATGCATCCGCTGAAACGAGAGATGCCGTGATTGGCTTGATAAAATCCTTAACTGAGAGTATTGATGAGATTATTGGCGTCTATCCATCAATAAACATAGATACAACATGATTATATTGGGAATAGATCCGGGAACAACTAGGGTTGGCTATGGATTTATAGAAACGGATGGGGGGGTTAGTCTTATTGACTGTGGAATTATAAACAGCGAATCTAAGGCGCCCGGCGATAGGCTTACCTATATCGGCAAAGAACTTAAGGGGCTTATTACCTCACATAAGCCTGATTTAATCTCTTTGGAAACTTAGATCGGAAGAGCGTCGTGTCGGGAAAGAGTGTAGATTTCGGTGGTCGCCGCATCATTGAAAAAAAAAAACACAAATTTACGCTCCTGCATCACTCCACAATCCACACTACATACTAACGTGCACTGCCTCCTATCC
>CAJVWL010000030.1 GCA_913009745.1 uncultured bacterium
TCAAATCTCTTAAAGCCCGCTCTTGCAAGAGGAGAGCTTCACGCCATCGGAGCAACAACAATAAAAGAATATCAGAGATACATAGAAAAAGACGCCGCTCTTGAAAGAAGGTTCCAGCCCGTTTATGTAGATGAGCCGACCATTGAGGACAGTATAACTATTCTGCGCGGACTAAAGGAAAAATATGAACTGCACCACGGGCTTCGCATAAGTGACGAAGCGTTGGTATCTGCCGTTAAGCTTTCATCGCGATATATAACAGACAGATTTTTGCCGGATAAAGCGGTTGACGTGATTGACGAAGCATCATCGGCCAGGAAACTTGAAAGTGATAGCTTGCCGGCAGACATTAATACAATGCGCCAGCAAATAATAGCGCTGGAAATTGAAAAAGCCGCTTTGGTTAACGAAAAAACAAAAGAATCAAACAAAAGACGTCTCAAAGAAATAGAAAAAGAACTCACAGAGATAAATAAAAAGAATGATGAGCTGTCTTCCGAGTGGGAAGCCGAGAAGATGCTGTTTGAGAAACTCAACAACTTCAGAGAAAAAATTGATGAACTAAAGCGAGAAAAAGAAATAGCCGAGAGGGAAGGAGATCTTGAGAGGGTTGCGCAGATTATATACGGCAAATTACCGAACGCTGAAAAAGAACACAAGCTATTTGAAAAGAAATATTTTTCAAGAACACCATCAAAGAAAAAAAGCAAAACCCCATCAAAGCATCGCTTTCTCAAGGAAGAGGTGGACATGGCTGACGTAGCAGAAGTTATATCAAAATGGACCGGGATTCCGGTACAAAATCTTTTGGAATCGGAGGTTGAAAAACTGCAGAGAATAGACAGCGTATTAAGTAAGCGTGTGGTTGGTCAAGATAAAGCAATTCATACGGTTGCCAGCGCATTAAGACGTGCGCGTGCGGGTTTAGCGCCGCTAGACAGACCGCTTGGCTCATTTATGTTCTTGGGCCCCACCGGTGTTGGAAAAACCGAATTGGCGCGTACCCTTGCGGAGTTTATGTTTAATGATGAAAAGGCGCTTGTCCGCGTAGATATGTCTGAATATATGGAGCGGCATGCTACTGCGAGACTAATAGGTTCACCTCCGGGATATGTTGGATTTGAAGAGGGCGGACAGCTGACGGAGATAGTAAGGCACAGGCCGTATAGTCTTATTCTATTTGATGAGATTGAAAAAGCGCACCCGGAAGTGTTTAATATACTGTTGCAAATATTAGATGCCGGACGTCTTACCGATGGGAAGGGGCGACAAGTGAATTTCAGGAATACAATTATAATTATGACGTCAAATGTGGGCAGTCAATTCTCAAGAGAGATTTCACGTTTAGGTTTTAGCGCGCCGGGCGACAGAGAAGCTGCCACAAAAGAAGAGGACTATAGGAATAAGATTAAAAAGGCGCTTCGCGAGCAATTCAAGCCGGAATTCCTAAACAGAATAGATGAAATAATAATATTCAATTCATTGGACAGGAAGGCATTGGCCAGGATAGTTGATATCCAGCTTAGCGAATTAACATGCAGACTAAAGGAAAGAGGAATTATTATATCAATTAACGCTAAGGCAAAGAAATATCTGATAGATAACGGCTTTGACCCGGAATATGGGGCTAGACCAATGAAAAGGCTGGTTCAACGGGTAATACTTGATAAATTAGCGGATAAAATTATTGGGGGAGAAATTAAAGATGGCAGCAAAGTTAAAGTCAGTCTCGACAAATCAAATATTACGGTTAGCGTTTAGGGCGTTTCTGATATCGCTTACGGCCTTTTGGGCCAGATCCACAGAGTTTCAGTTCTTATACTCGGTTCTTTTTGTTGCGATTTTTATATTTTTCTATACAAGGCCGCCCCTGCAGAGCGCTAAGTTCTTCCCATCCGCAGTAGGACTAATCCTGCTGCCCTTTTTTGCGCCTCCTATGTTAGGCGGCATGGAGATAATAGCAGACATTGCGCTTGGGGTGCTTTTCTTCTTTATGTTGGGCGTGAAAAATCTTTTGATTCTGAAAAGGTTTAACGCATATCGCGTTTTTCATTTTTCCATGATTGCGATAGTCAGCGCACTTTTGTTTATAGAATTTGATATTATATCGCAGATTATAGTTTTTGTTTTTTTCCTTTTTCTGTTTCGCGAATTCTATTTGGTATTTCTTGATATTGACAAAAAGAGACTAACATTAGCATCTGCGGCGGAATCGCTTATTGTAATAGAAGCATCATGGATTATTTTCTTTTTGCCTATTAATTTTCTCGTGTCGGCAGTATCTATCACATTATTATCCGCCATCATGCACGATATATTCATACACTATTTTAAGAAATCCATATCAAAGAAAATTGTTATCCGCAGTATCAGCCTTCTATCTATTCTTATTGTAGGTATAGCCATTTTTTCTTCATAATTAGCGAGCCTTTTGACAATAATATAACTAAGCGTTACCATTGGGCTGAAAACGTCATGAAAAAACAGATATTTATAAATTATGATTTATCAACCACTAGTAGTGGTCGGATTTGTCTTGTTGGGAATAGCGGCCGGCTACTTTATTCGATACTTTATAGCAGTGCGAAAGTTCACCTCATTGGAGGCGAAGTTAAAGGAGGAAATACGGCAGTCTAAAGACAAGGCACAGGACTTAATTCTCGAGGCAAAAAACAAGGCAGTATCCCTTCTTGACGAGGCAAGGGAAGAATCAAAGGAACGCAAGATTAGTCTTAATCATCTTGAAGAGAGACTAATAAAAAGAGAGACGGCGCTTGATGAGAAAGAGGGGGATATACGCAAAGAGATTGAGGCAGTCTCTGCCAAAAAACAATCTCTGGAAGAATCAACAGCTGAAATAGAGAAAACCAGAAAAGAGTTGGAATCAACCTTGTCTAATATAGCCAAACTTACTCCGGAAGAGGCAAAGAAAGAACTATTCCACGAAATAGAAGAGCAAAACAAAGAAGACCTTGCTCGTACAATCAGCGCCTTTGCCAAGAAGAGAGACGAGGAATTGGAAAAGAAGGGTATAGAAATTATCACAACGGCGCTTCAGCGTTATTCCCGCTCTCACGTTGCAGATATAACAACATCGGTTTTTACGCTTCCATCGGAAGACTTGAAGGGAAAAATCATCGGTCGTGAAGGAAGAAACATTAGAACGCTTGAGAGATTGACCGGAGTAGAGTTTATAATTGATGAAACTCCGGAAGCGATAATACTCTCGTCATTTGACCCCTTAAGAAGGGAAATTGCTCAACTCGCGCTGAAAAAGCTTATTAAAGACGGTAGAATACAACCAGCAAAAATTGAGGAGAAGGTTGAGGAAGCAAAGACGGAAATAGGAAAGAGAATGCATGAGATTGGTGAGGAGGCGGCGCATGAAGTTGGGATTTTTGATTTGCCGGATGAGATTATACAATTGCTTGGCAGACTTAATTTCAGAACCAGTTTTGGACAGAATATGCTGACTCATTCTATTGAGATGGCGCACATTGCCGGAATGATAGCCTCGGAGCTTGGGGCAAATGTGGAAGTTGCCAAGAAGGGAGCGCTTTTACATGACATTGGAAAAGCGATTGACCACGAAGTATCGGGGACACACGTTGAGCTTGGCAGAAAAATACTCAAGAAATATGGAGTTAAGGAAGAGGTAATTAAAGCGATGGAATCGCATCACGAGGAATATCCATTTTCAACGCCGGAGTCGTTTATTGTGGCGGCTACGGACGTTATGTCTGCGGCGCGTCCCGGGGCAAGAAGGGGAACGCTGGAAAACTACATAAAACGTCTTGAAGATTTAGAGAAAATAGCCAGCAGTTTCCCGGGGGTCAAACAGGCATATGCCGTATCGGCGGGCAGAGAACTCCGCGTGTTTGTTGTCCCGGAAAAGATAGATGATTTTCGGGCATTGCAATTAGCTAGGGATATTGCTACAAAGATTGAGTCCGAGCTAAAATACCCGGGAGAGATAAAGGTTAATGTAATCAGAGAGATTCGCGCCGTGGAATACGCGAAATAGTAGGATATTTACTGTTAATCGGCATTTTTTCTGGTATAATTGGAATAGATTTAAATTAAAAGAAAGGTCGAGAATTGTAAGTTGATATTATTATGAGGAAATCAGATTTAGTGGACGAAGTTTTTTCTGCCGCTGGGCTGGACACAAAAAGCAAGGCAGAGGCGGCCGTTGATGCTGTTTTTGCAACGATTACAAAATCCTTGAGTCGCGGAGAGGATGTAATTCTTACGGGCTTCGGTGCGTTTAAGGTGACGAAGAGGTCAGCTAGGGTTGGAGTAAATCCTCGCACCGGCGAAAAAATTCAGATTGCCGCGAAAACTGTGCCAAAATTTAGTGCAGGAAAGTCTCTAAAAGACGCAGTTGCATAAGTAAAGGGTAGTTTAAACATACAAAAACCCCGTGTCATACGGGGTTTTTGTATTGGAAAACTTTATATATAGCTAATTTACGCCAAGAATTTCCTTTACGGCTTTGCTGATATCCAGAAAACGGGAGTAAACTTCCTTGATATTATTTAAACTTGTTTCCAGTAGATATCTTGGCGATATTTGCTCTTCTTGCATATCTACGGTTGAGGTTGCTGTTTCATTAACAGATACTACTACATCTTCATCGGTTGAGGTTGTTGTCTCTTCTATAACGATAATAGCCGTAGAGGTAGACGTACTGCTAGCATTTACGTCGTTTTGCACCACAATATATCGCATAGCTTCCTCCTGAAGAGTTCTTGCGTTGTCCATTAATTTGTTTATAGCGGATAACTCGTTTGAGAAGCTGCCGCTCTCAATTACGCCAACATCTTCAAGTTTTTTAAGATCACTTGATATATCGGTAAATCGCTTATTGGCGACATTTATCACGTTATCTGTATAGAAAACAAGTATAAACTCTATCATTTTTTCTATACTTGGGCTGTACACCTCTTCTCTGTATTTACTTATGTCTATTGCCAGGTTCTTAATTTCATCAAAAGACTTCAGATTGCCAAGCGTTGCCTTATTGTCGGTGTAATGCGCTCTGTATTCTTCCAGTTGAGATAGATAGATGTCTTTTAATTCTTGCTCCCTGCTATCTTCGGGAAAACTAAGCTGATTTAAATTTGCTTCAATCTTATCTACTTTTTCCAATGATAGATCAAGCGCCTTGTTAACGCTTTCCCTGCCCAGAGCAATTTTCTCCTCTTGTGTTAGCGTCTCCCCGTCTTTTATCGCAAACAGCTGTTCGGTAGAATTTGATTCTGCCATCGCGGCATGTGAAAAGTACGGTAAAAATAGAGCGGTAAACAACGTAAATAACAGGATTTTAGACGTAGTATATTTACTCATAATTAATATTGAATAACCTCGTTAAGAAGTCTGTCTATCTCATCTTCGTTCTCGGTTAGATTGTTCGTATTTGGCTTATTTGATTCTACGCTCGCATTGTTCTGCGTATTGCCGTCATTGACCAGTGCAACAGGAGCGCGGTTGTTTGAAAAGTATCCTATTTCTCCAAGGCGTACATTAATGTCTTTGGTAACCGTATTTGCCTCTGCGGTAAGACCGTTTCCGCCAACCCCCTGCAATGGAGGCAAGAGAAGTGTTTAGATCGGAAGAGCACACGTCTGAACTCCAGTCACATTCCTTTATCTCGTATGCCGTCTTCTGCTTGAAAAAAAAAAACAACAAATCAACAATTGATCTAATCAAATATCTCACGCTAATTCAGTGTGCTTAACTCTC
>CAJVWL010000031.1 GCA_913009745.1 uncultured bacterium
ACTAATAGGCCCATATGTGGTGAGGATAGGATGAAGATGATCATTAGACAGCTGGAATCAGAAGTCAGGAGATAGGGTATGATGAAATCTATTATTTATGTTTTCTGTATTTTTTTTTTTCAAGCAGAAGACGGCATACGAGATAAAGGAATGTGACTGGAGTTCAGACGTGTGCTCTTCCGATCTAAACTTGGATGGAGGGTGGTTTACGTTCCGAACGCGTCCATAGTCCACCATTACCAAAGAAGGAGTGCAGGCGGAGGAATACGCAATCCGCTGAAATGGTCGCACGCAAAAAGTGCCATGAGGTTTTTTAGAAAAAAGTATATAACACGATAAATTATGATAGACTTATTATAAGTGTTATTGTTCTTATGAAGGAGGTGCTGAATGTACGGCACAAAGAAAAAAGCTCTCGCGCTTACCGCAAGTCTGTCAACGATCTTCGTGGTCCTGTACTGGAAACATCGCCACAGCAGGTCAGCGGAAGAAGTTACCAATAAGGAACGTAGAAGTGTCAGAAGGGAAGCGAGAAGAGCTGCAAGAAAAGTTGTAAATGGAACGCCGCATGCATCATTCAGCACCTTGATTGTCAAGGTGCAATCCAAGGTGATGGCTCTGCTTCGCAAGAATGTTGAGCCCGACTAGCCCCGTAGAGAAACCCCTTCTCCATACGGGGTTTCTCTCACCCTAAAATTATGCGCGGTGGCACTTCTTGTACTTCTTACCCGAGCCGCACGGGCATGGGTCGTTTCTCCCTACTCCCTTAAATTTCGGATTTAAAGCAACCGATGCGCGTTCCTGACTTGAAGACGCTTGGGCTATTGCCTCGGCCCTAAAAACATTCTGAAAAACCCATTCATCAAAATAGGAATTTAACTGGTCAAATAAACGCCTGCCGTCACTTCTATATTCAACCAAAGGGTCACGCTGGCCATATGCCCTAAGTCTAACCGACTCCGAAAGAGCCTCAATATTTTCAAGATGATTCATCCAAAGGATATTGAGCACCGTAAGCAGTTGAAACCCAAACACCCCCAAAGTTTCGTCACTATAACCGTTTATCTTCTCAACCGCCATTTGTTTAATGCTTTCTATGTTTACGGTGGTATCGTCCTGCACAGAAACACCGGACGCGCTTAATACTTTCTTTAAATCTTCCGCATTAATTTCAGAAGACTTTAGTTTGTTAAGATAATTGGAAACTGTGCTTTTAAGTATATCCCTAAGTCCGTCCGGAGACTTAATAGTGGCAACTTCCCCACCACCGTCGTCACCGGAGTCAGTCTGACCGGAAGATGAGATGGCCGGACTTATCGCCTCAACTATCTTTTGGCGATGTGTATAAAACACGGTTCTTTGTTTGTTTAGAATGTCATCATATTCAAGGAGGTTTTTGCGCGCGTCAAAATTAAATCCCTCCACCTTGCTTTGAGCTTGTGATATTGCCTTCGTTACCATTTTGTTTTCAATAGGAAGATCATCGGGCAAGTCAAACCTATCCATTATCCTGCCTACTTTTTCACCCCCGAATACCCTCAAAAGGTCGTCTTCAAGCGAAAGAAAGAATTGAGATGATCCCGGGTCACCCTGACGCCCGGCTCTTCCTCTAAGCTGATTATCTATTCTGCGAGCTTCATGTCTTTCGGTCCCCAGAACATGAAGTCCGCCGAGTTTTCTAACTTTCTCTGCTTCCTCCGGATTAGGCGGATTGCCTCCAAAGATAATATCTACTCCGCGTCCCGCCATGTTTGTCGCAACCGTAACGGCCCCAACTCTCCCCGCTTGGGCAATAATCGCGCCTTCACGTTCGTTGTTTTTTGCGTTCAAAACTTCGTGCGGAATACCGGCTCTCTTGAGATGCCCTGATAGAAGCTCATTCTTTTCAATTGAAACCGCTCCGAGTAAAATCGGCTGGCCTAATTCATGTCTTCTCTTTACATCCTTTACGATTGCCTTATATTTTGCGTCAAGGTTTTTATATACCAAGTCCGACATATCATTTCTAATAAGCGGTTTGTTTGTTGGAATACTGACAACTTCCATCCCGTATACTTTATGAAATTCTTCTGCGGATGTTTGCGCGGTACCGGTCATTCCTGATATTTTTTTATACAATCTGAAGTAGTTTTGCAGGGTTATCTGAGCAAAGGTTTTTGATTCTTCTTGGACTGCAACTCCTTCTTTTGCCTCAATTGCCTGGTGAAGCCCGGCGGAATAACGCCTGCCAAACATTAATCTTCCCGTAAACTGGTCAACGATTATAACTTCTCCGTTTTTAATTACATAATCTTTATCCTTTTCAAATAACGCCTTTGCTTTGAGCGAAGCCTCCAGATAATGAACCAACCTGAAGTTTTCTACCGCATAAATATTATTTATACCTGTTATCTTCTCAATCGCATCAATGCCAGGTTCAGTTATTTCAACCGATTTTAGTTTCTCGTCAACAATATAGTCTTCATCTCGCTTTAAGCTTCTAACCGCATTAGCGAATAATTTATAATATTCAGATGAGCCTGTATCCGGGGCAGATATAATAAGCGGAGTTCGCGCCTCATCAATAAGAATTGAGTCAATTTCATCAATAACAGCGTAGTTTAACTCCCTCTGCACCTGTTCCTGTACAAAGTTTCTGATGTTATCCCTAAGATAATCAAAACCAAATTCATGATTGGTTCCGTATGTAACATCGGCATCATACGCCTCCTTCCTGCTAATCGGCCTTAGAAAATCCTCCTTCACTAAATACGACCCGACCAGGTCCCTTTCCGCATCAATTTTTTCCCTTTCCTCTTCAGAGAGCTTCCACTGCGGGTCATACATAAAGGCGGCATCATGCACAAGACATGAGACTGAAAGTCCTAGAAAATGATAAATTTGCCCCATCCATACTGCATCACGTTTAGCCAAATAATCGTTAACCGTAATCGTATGCACACCGCGTCCGGAAAGAGCATTTAAATAGATTGGAGCGGTTGCCGCAAGAGTTTTTCCTTCACCCGTCAGCATCTCTGCTATACTGCCCCTGTGAATGACAATTCCACCCCAAAGCTGTACGTCAAAATGGCGCTGATTCATAGTCCTTCTTGCAGACTCGCGAACCAGTGCAAACGCCCTTGGCAAAAGCTCTTCTAATGATTCGCCTGAAGCCGCTCTTTTCCGCAACGCAAGGCTTTCTTGCTTAAGCTCGTTGTCGCCGAGTTTTTCTATCTCCCCTTCCAGTGAATTTATTATCTCTATCTCCGCAGGCGGTTTTTGCCCGCCAAAAGAAAATAGGCGTTTCTTTACTTTTCCTATCGCCATATAAGTTAATGAGTTTCTTTATATTTTTTAATCTCTCGCTGAAGCCTATCCTTAACAAAATCTATTGATTTCCGTACATCGTCCGAACTGTGCTCAACTCGCAACATACTGCCGGGAAGTTCAAGGTTAACCTCTGCATAGTAGACGTTGCCGTGACGATGATGACGAGTTAATCTTGCAACTTCAACCACAGCCAATACGCCTCCTTCATCAAACCCCTTAATAAACTTTTTCAATCCGCCAATTTTTAGCTCAATATATTTCTTTAGAGGTTCCGTGAGTTCTAAATTTGTTGCTTGTATGTTAATTTGCATCTCTTGTTTTAATTATGATTTCTTAAGTCTATATGCGCATAAACCTACAGTTACGCCATAATCCTTACTTCCTTTTCAAGGCGAACACCGCAGTTTATATATACTTTTTCGGTTACCATGTCAATCAGGCGAAGAACGTCACGAGCGCTCGCATTTTCAACATTGACAATAAAATTGGGCTGTTTTGGAGAAACTAATGCTCCACCCACTCGCGCGCCCTTCATTCCCGCTTTATCTATGAGATATGCGGCAGGGATAAGCGGAAACGGATCAGTTTTTACCGCATTTTCATACAGTTTGGCAAGGTTTCTGTCTATGCCGCTCACCGCAACATTCTTAAAAATACTTCCGATGTTTGGATATTCAAGCGGATGCGTGGCCTTGCGGTAGTTTATTGCAGAATCCATCTTCCGGCTTAGATATAGTTTATTGCCGTGAGTAAGCTTGAATATTGCGTGCAGGATGACTTCGTTTAATCTTTCTGATTTAAAAACACTGGTTCTGTATCCGAATTTACACTCACCTGCAAGCCGGTGTTTTAACTTGAACGAATCCAAGTCCAAACTAACAACTTCCAGTAATGAATCCTTAATCTCTCCTCCGAATGCGCCTGCGTTGCCGTATATCGCGCCGCCAACCGTTCCGGGCAATCCGCCCGCCCACTCAAGGCCGGCAAGTCCTCTTGATACGGTTGAACCTACAAGGTTGGCCATTTCAACACCGGAACCCGCGGTAACGCGTGTGTCGTCAATTTCCATAAACGTAAGAAACGGCATAAGGACCAATCCATCATACCCGTTATCACTCCATAAAATATTCGTCCCTCCGCCTAATATAAAAATCGGCATACGCAGTTCACGCGCAGTCTTTGCCGCATCTATTAGTTCATCAACTGTATCTGCCCTTACAAGGTCGCGAGCCGGACCGCCAATTTGGAGCCTGCTGAAATTTTTAAGTTCTACTTCTTTTCCTATCTCCATAAATACAAGGAGCGACACTGGTAGACTCCGTTATACTTGGTATTAAGCGAGTGCCCGTCTGTGCCGCTCCGATTTTAATTTTACAGCTATTGCATACTCTAAGTAAACAACCCCTGTTAAATAATAATTACGCATTTTATGTCTTTAATATGATTTTTTCATTTTCATTAAAACTCCTAAAATCTATAGAATGCAAAAAATCACGATTTTTAACCTCAACTATTCTAAACCCGGCAAATATTGATTTAATTTCACTTAAAATTTCTTTAGCCTGATACGGCGACGGCGCGGAAATTAACACTCGAATATTTGCCGATATACCACCGTCTTCTTTTTTATTAAAAACAAACTGCACGACCGCACTTTCGCCAATTTCATTTACTTTAGAAAATTTAATCTTTTTAATATCTATGTCTTCCAATTTTGCACCACCCTTCACATAAGCCCCGATGAGCGTACTCCCGGTTGTATACAGTTCAAAGTCTTCATCGTCTTTTGCTTTTAATATTCTTGCTATTTTTCTCGCGCGTGAGAAAGGAGCAACAATATAGTGATACACCTCCTTGCCAAACGGATTTACAACAATCTCAAACGTAAATGGCAAAGGTATGTTTTTCGGCAAATCTTTGAGTGTCCACTTGATATCTTTACCGGCAACCCTCATAACCGCAAAACTATTTTGCTTTATGGTTATTCTGTTGGCCAGGCGTCTAAAATAGAAATATATACCAAAAAGGATTAATGAAAATATTATTATTGATGCTAAAATTGTTGGTGTTACAAAGGAGTACATTGTACAATTGATTTTATGAGGCAAAAATACCTACTTCTCTTACTTATTCTAATTATAGCCGGCTTTTTTCGTCTCGCAAACATAACAACCGTCCCGCCGGGCCTCTATCCCGACGAAGCGATGAACGGAAATAATGCAATAGAGGCGTTAGAGACCGGAATTACTAACGGTGGTCTTAAAGTTTTCAGATCGGAAGAGCACACGTCTGAACTCCAGTCACATTCCTTTATCTCGTATGCCGTCTTCTGCTTGAAAAAAAAAAATATCCTTTTTTCTTCTTTTTTCTTTTTCCTCTTTTCTTTTCTC
>CAJVWL010000032.1 GCA_913009745.1 uncultured bacterium
GCGAGCATGGAGTAAGTAAGTTTGAGCTGAGATGATATCTTTTTTATTTATTTTTTTTCAAGCAGAAGACGGCATACGAGATAAAGGAATGTGACTGGAGTTCAGACGTGTGCTCTTCCGATCTTTGGTTCCTTCGTCTGTGCCAAGCCATCCTGTAGTGGTTTCATCGTAAGGGAAAGCGCCTGGATTTGAACCGACATTTTTCTCCAACGTAGTGTATTCATAATGCGAAGGTATATGCCAGCCCGAAGGGCAGATTCCCTGAACGGGAGTAGCGCAGGTATCGTTAGGCGGCGCGCCGGTCCCATCGCAAGAAGCGGCGTATTGCATTGCTTCGTCCCATTGGTATAAACCTCCGTCTGAAGTACAGTAAGATTCCGTGTTGCTAAAGCAATATTTTTCAATAATTCCGTTATCCGCGCTGTCTCCGGTAATCAATGTCCCTATATTGATGTGTTCCGCCATCCAGCACTGAGTACCGATTAATACGGTATTATAAGTCTTACCGTCCCTTGAGTCTGTGAGTGTATCCCCACAAGCCCATGGCGTAACAGTAAATTCCGAAAGAGGAGAAAGCGTAAGGTCTGTTCCTACCTCATAAAGCGTAGAAGAATCTCCACCGTCCTTGTTAGCCAAGCCATTGCTTCCTCCGCTTAGGTATTTTTCTGACTCAAAATAAGTATTAAGTTCTCGTAATCCTCCGGTTGAATACGAATAGGTGTAATAATAAGGCGTGGTATTTTTAGCGTCTATCGGTAGAATGGCTAGCGGAGAACCCGATGAAATGGAAGAAAGATTAACCGGAATCCAGCCGGTACCATCCACTTTTCTATAGTTGGAAGTATTTGAGCAATGATAAGTATAGCCCCCCGACAAAGAAGGCAGGGAGAGACTGGAACAATCAGACGATGAATCTGGTAAGGAAACATAAACTATATTAGCCGTTCCCATATCAACATTGTCCAGTTCGGCCAGCTTAAGAGATTGGTCTAAGTTGTTAAAATCTGTCATCCGCTTGACATCTCTTGCCTGTTTTAAATGTTGCGCGGGATTGAGAATAACTATTACCGCAGTTGACATAACCGCGATAACAGAAACCACGATGAGAAGCTCTATTAATGTAAAGGCTTTGTTATGCATTCTACCCTATTGAATAAAATATATTAATCAAACCCTAGCTTTAAACTTTTTTGTATATCCAGTATAAAACCTTTAATCTTTTTACGGAATGTGTATGGTGAAATGTATCCATAGCGAAAGATTTAAAGGTTATTTAACGGGGTGTATGTTTGTATTATACAATATTCTTAGCTACGATAAGAGCAAAAGCGTCAAATATTTAATCTTTTTTCACTCACTACTCTTATTCCATTTTTAAAAACCGAGGCGGAGAAACAAGCCAAATAATTACGTTGAAGCAGAATCCGTAAATCAGGATTTATTCAAAAAATAGGTATGTTAGTCAATCCATATTTTGCAGGGGAAAACTTTGATAGAGCCACATAAATGCACGTAAAATACATGACCGTAAATATTCTACAGTTTGATAATTACATATATTCCATCAAAAAATCTATCGGCTCTACTCTGTTTCAGACAGTTTGGGCGGAAGTTGATGGTGAGAAAAAGGACATCCTAAACAATGGGCAGTATTCCTGCGCCATTTTCCTATCCAGTATTCTTCTTTGGTTCGGTTTAATTAAAGATAGGCACGCTACAACGGCGGGGCTTTTAAAAGATATGGAAAAATCCGGGTGGTATAAAATTGATGAGCTGAAACCCGGCTGTATATTATATTGGGAATTCATGTTCAAGAACGGAGAAAATAATGACCATATAGGATTCTATATCGGTGGCGAGAAGGCTATAAGCAATGAGCGTGATGTCAGTACTCCAATTGAACACCACTACACTTACGGAGTTAAAGGCGGCAAACCGGTAAGAAAAATTGAGGCGATTTATTGGCATCCAAGATTAGACAATAAATATTTTCACTAAACAAAGCATAGTATGGCAGAAGACAAATCTCCACAGGAACTACTAACCGAGGAATATCATAAAAATCGGTTCAACTACTTTCTTAAAAACCCCACGGTTGCGTCAAGCGAGGAGCGAAAAAAAATAAAAAGCTCTCTGAAGCTTGAGTATAAGTGGTGGGGCGACAAACAACCCTATAAAAGGGTTGAAGAAATTATAGAAGATTGTAAAAACGGAAAATTGCTAAGAGTAGCATCCACTAATAGTTTTAAGCTTATAATGCGTTTGGAAAATCCCGACTTAACCGATTGGCAGCCGTATGCGTCAAGTAGTGTTATTTCCCTACTGCAAAGAGTTGGCGAAGCATGGAGAAAAAAAATGCGGGAAGCGGGTTTATCGGATGACATTAGACTCCCTATTACAAGTCTAGTTAGAACTGTAAAGTATCAGAACAATTTAATTGAACAGGGTAAGCTTGCCGCTGAAAATAGTTCTCACACAAAAGGGCAAAGTTTTGATATAGACGGATGCGGTTACTACATAGATGACGATGTAGTCAATCCCCGCTTTACGCCAAACTATAAGGAGATTTACGAACCGATGGTTCACGCGCTACTGCGTGAAACGCTTGAAGAAATGAAGAGTGATGGATCGCTGAATTATATTCCGGAATATGAAAACACTGATAACCGGTGTTTCCACGTTACTTGCAGTCCAAATTATAAGGAATGAAAATTGCGATTTTAGGTCTTGGGGTTGAGGGAGTGTCAACACTTCGCTTTCTTAAGAAGAAATATCCGAAAGCAGAATTTGTGATACTTGATAGAAAGCACAAACCCGATGGATTGAGAAAGCTCACTAAGACCGAACGCCATACATTAAAACAAGAATACGGTCCAAGTTATCTAAAAAACCTTGCTGGTTTTGATATAGTATATCGCGCTCCCGGCGTTCCGTACAATCTTAAGGAAATTCGTAGGGCGCTAAAAAAGGGAGTTGAAATAACAAGCGCGACAGAGCTTTTTCTCAAGGGAGCGCGCGGAACAGTTATAGGAATTACCGGAACAAAGGGTAAAAGCACAACATCAACATTAATATATAAAATCCTTAAGGATGCCGAGTTTGACACATATATCTGCGGGAATATTGGAACGCCGGCGATAAAACTTATTCCAAAACTAAGAAAGCAGTCGTTTACGGTGCTGGAATTATCAAGCTTCCAGCTTCAGGGAATAAAAACTTCACCGCACATAGCTGTTATACTTGGAATATTTCCTGACCATATGGATGCGCATAAAAGCTTCAATGAATATGCCTCCGCTAAGTCCAACATAACAAAATACCAGACATCCAATGATGTCGTGTTTTACTTTCCTGAAAACGAACTTTCGGAATCTTTTGCGCTTGAGAGTGACGCAAAATCTATGCCGGTTTCACTGGGATTGCTTCCCATTAAATTAAAGATTCCAGGTGAACATAACATTAGAAATGCCGCAATGGCGGCAGCGGTTACTTCATATCTCGGCGTTCCTCCAATATCAATACTGGAAACTATTGAAAACTTTCACGGACTCCCGCATCGCCTGCAATTTATAAGAACTGTCCGCGGTATAAGATTTTATGATGATTCCGCCTCCACTAATCCTCAAACTACAGCAGCTGCGATAATGTCTTTTCCAAATATCCCAAAAATACTCATTGCCGGCGGGAAAGATAAGGGACTGGATTATAAGCCCCTATCGGACGCGCTATCTAAAAATAACGTCAAGATTACTATATTGTTTGGAGAAAACAAGAATAAGATATATAGAGCAATCAAGGGAAAAACCAAGGTTAATATTGCAAGTAATTTGAAAACTGCGGTTTCCATTGCGTTCAAAAATGCTATCAGCGGCGATGTAGTTTTATTCTCGCCCGGCGCGGCGAGTTTTGATATGTTTGATAACTATAGTGAGCGCGGAAATGCGTTTAAGGCAATTGTCAAAAGCTTAAAGGGTTAGTATACTCTAAGCGGATTTAGTGACGAATCCATTTTCTTCTCACTTGCGGGTGTGGCGACATTGTTTATCAATTTCTTGCATCCGCGTCACTCGAAGAAAATAAACGCGCAAGCGCGCCCATTTTCTTCTCACTTGCGGGTGTAGCACTGTTGTTTGCATCCGCTGCGTTCATTGAAAAAAGCGAACAAGTTCACTTTTTTTCTTCACTTGCGGGTGTAGCTCAGTTGGTTAGAGCGTCCGCCTGTCACGCGGAAGGTCGCCGGTTCGAGTCCGGTCACCCGCGCATAACAAAAAAACATCCATAAAAGGATGTTTTTTGCTTTTGGAAAAAGCGTCAAAACAATAAACGGCTAAAACGTAGTGTTTTCCTACGTTTTAGCCGTTTATTTACATACTAAAAGTAATGGTAAGCAGAATAAGCCATTATAACCTTTTTGACGATCGTCACGAAAGTTCTAATGGGTGTCTGTGGCGCTTTTTCGGAACTATTTAATTACAAATAGCTGAACGCCTCAACACGTTGAGGCGTTCAATCTGTATCACCCGCAAAAAAACTTTATCCAAATATCTCACGATACATACTTTTATATTCTTATGCCAATAGAATGCAACTAATTGATATATTCCTTAGCACAACGCAACGTATTGGATATATCGTTTAGAGTTTGGAAACCTCGCTATATCTAAAACAATCCGTAGTGTGGTCGTTTACCATGCCAATCCCCTGCATAAATGCGTAGCAAATTGTTGTTCCCATAAAAGTAAATCCCCTCTTTTTCATATCTTTACTCATTGCGTCAGATTCTTTTGTGCCGGTGGGGATTTTACCTGTTTTCATCCTTTTATTATTAATTGTCTTCCCTCCCGTAAACTGCCAGATATATTTATCAAAACTGCCAAATTCCTTCTGGATATTCAGAAATGCCTTTGCGTTTTTTATCGTTCCGCGAATTTTTAGATTGTTCCTGACAATCCCCTTGTCTTTTAAAAGTTTTTGTATCTTTTTTTCGTCAAACTTCGCAATTTTTTTTGGGTCAAAGTTTGCAAACGCTTTTGCAAAATTCTCTCTCTTCCTTAAAATAATTGCCCAGCTAAGTCCGGCCTGGAATGTATCAAGCAGTATTGCTTTAAATATTTCCCTGTCTTCGTGTTCCGGCTTGCCCCAGACCGTATCATGGTACTCAATCATCTTTGGCGAATCGCCAACCCATTCACATCGTTTTTTATCCATAGCTACAGTTGTTCGTAAAATTGTCCAATTCCGAGAATATCTGCTTCTCTCCAATGCTTTCCCAGAAGCTGAAATCCTATCGGCAATTTCCCCTTATTTTCCTTCGCCGGTATAGAGATGCCGGGAATACCGACAAGATTTGCCGGAATCGTAAATATATCAGATAGATACATTTCTAACGGGTCTTGTGTCTTCTCGCCTATTTTAAACGGAGTTGTCGGTGTTGTCGGGGTTAGTATAACGTCAACAGACTCAAACGCCTCTTCAAAGTCCCGCCTTATCAGCGCGCGAACCTTTTGCGCCTTTGCGTAGTACGCATCGTAGTATCCGGCAGATAACGCAAAAG